>CAJQOV010000077.1 GCA_905480065.1 uncultured Gammaproteobacteria bacterium
CATATCCCTGCACGATGCGGTCCGTGGCGTCCTCCGAGCAATCCGAGGCGACGATGATCTCGAACCGTTCGGCCGGGTAATCAATGGCCAGTGAATTCTCGATCTTGTCCCGGATGCGGGCCTCCTCGTTGTGCACGGTAACGATCAGCGACAGCACGGGTAACCGCCCTGCCGCGGCGTCGGGATCTGCCGCCGGCACCCTGCGTGGCAGGCACCGGAGCATCAGCGGATACAGGAAATAGCTGTACACGGAGAGCAGTGCAAACAGGTAGAAAAGAGGTTTCATCGCTATCCTATGGCCATTTCGCAAACCGGGCGCCCTGCAGTCTCGCTCCCCTGAGGAAAAGCCCGGACTGGTCCGTCGTGCATTCCGGGCAGCAACGCCTGCAACCACGCGGATCCGGTCATCATACAGATCGTCCGGCAGGGCAGAAATACCAACCGGGCGTGCTGTCCCGGTCATCTGCACTGATCCCGGTCGGGGAAACGCGGGTATTCAGCCAGCCATGCCTTACTGTATATTCCTGCAGGCAGGATCGTTCCAGGCAACTGCCCGGGTAGCGCACGGCGCTATCGCCCTGTGAGCCGGGCAATTTAACCAGGCACTTGCAGGTAACGATAGCAGACACACCGCACGGCACTGACCATCAACAACGGCCACGAAACCGGTTGCCTGAACGATTGATACCGCGACTACCACCCGGCAGACAGCTGGCAACCGGCGGCCGCGCAACAACCCGGCGACAGCAAGCATGCATAGTGAAGACAAGGAGATCGTCCGTGACTGAAGTCACTGTACTGGGCGCCGGACCTGCCGGCCTGGCAGCTGCGCTGGAACTGGCAGAATCCGGGGTCGGGGTTACCGTCATCGAGCGCCAGCAACAGGTAGGCGGCAACGCAACCAGCTTCGACTTTGGCGGGATCAATGTCGATTATGGCAGCCACCGGCTGCACCCGGCCTCACCGCCACAGGTACTGGAACGCATCCGCAAGCTGCTGGGTGAAGACCTGCTGACCCGTCCGCGTCATGGCCGCATCCGGCTGATGGGTCGCTGGATACACTTCCCGTTGCGACCGGTTGACCTGTTGCTGAGAATGCATCCGCGCTTTGCAGCCGGGGTCGGCATTGACCTGGCGCGCAAGGCACTGCCCTCCAGCGGGATACATGGCACCGAAACCTTTGCCAGCATCCTCGAGAAGGGCCTCGGCAAAACCATCTGCAGCGAATTCTACTTCCCCTACGCGCGCAAGATCTGGGGCCTGGCACCCGACCAGATTTCTCCCATCCAGGCCTACAAGCGCGTCTCGGCCGGGTCCATCGGCAAGATGCTCAAGCGACTGCTCCCGGGCAGCGGCTCGGGCGGGGCAAGCACCAAGGGGATCTTCTATTACCCGCGGCACGGCTTCGGACAAATCTGCACGGCACTGCACGAAGCGGCAGTCAATGCAGGGGCCACCGTCCACCTTGGGGCCAACGTCAGTGAAATCCGGCTGGCAGGCCCTGACCGGCAGGTGCTGTACGAGCAAAACGGCTCGACGCATACCCTGGCTACCAACCAGGTCTATTCAACCATACCGGTCACCCTGCTGACGCAGCTGGTGGATGCACCGGTGCCGGCAGAAGTGGTCACCGCAACCGAAGCGCTGGGGTTCAGGTCCATGGTGCTGGTCTACCTGCTGCTGGACCAGGACCGGTTTACCGAGTACGACGCGCATTATTTCCCGGGCGAGGAATTCCCCTTCACGCGCATCTCGGAGACAAAAAACTACTCCGACCGTAGCGAACCGGCAGGACGCACCAGCCTGTGCGCGGAAATGCCGTGTTTCCTGAATGACGCCATATGGTCCCTGTCCGGACCGGAACTGGCAGATCACGTCAGCGCCGGGCTGGCCCGGGCCGGCCTGCCACTAACGGCAAAAATACTCGATGTACAGGTCAGGCGGATCGCCCATGCCTACCCGCTGTTCAGTACCGGCTACGAGCAGCATTTCGCGCTGCTGGACAACTGGGTCGATCAGCTCGATGGCCTGCTCAGCTTCGGCAGACAAGGGCTGTATGTACACGACAACACCCATCATGCGATCTTCATGGCCCAGGCCGCCGTTCATTGCCTGCAACAGGACGGCACCATTGATACCGCGGCCTGGCATGAACAGCGCAGGATTTTCGAGAAACACGTAGTCGAGGATTGAGGCAGGACTCGGTACCGATTGCACCCATGCACGCCATACTCACGTTTCACAGCATCGACGACAAGGGGTCTGTAATCTCGTACAGTCCGGATAATTTCCGGCTATTGCTGGACGTGCTGGAAAAACAGCAGATTCCCGTGCTCGACCTGGACACCCTGCTCGCCCCCGGCACCCGCAAGGGTGTTGCGATTACCTTTGACGACGGCATGCGCTCGGTGTATCGCAATGCGCTGCCGGTACTCAGGGACCACAATATGCCGGCACACCTGTTTCTGACCACCGACGCGGTAAACAGCGCCACGCCATGGCCGCGCGACGCGGCAGACGGCCATACCTTCGAGATGCTGAACTGGGACGAACTCGCTGCGTTGCAGGCGGGTGGAATCTCCATCGAATGTCATACCCGGACACACCCGGACATGCGCACCCTGACAGAGACACAGATGCAGCAGGAATGCGAGCAGGCGGACGAGCTGATCGGCAACCATCTGGGGCGACGTCCGCGCTACTTTGCCTACCCGTTCGGCTATCACAACCGCAAAGTGCGCGACTTTGCGCGGCCACGCTATCGCGGCACCGTTACCACCGAGCTGCGCCAGCTTGGCGACAACATGGACAGTGCCGCATTGCCCCGGCTGGATGCCTATTACCTGCAATCGCCGCGGCTGATTCAGAATATCGATTCGCTGTTACTGAAGGGCTATCTTTCAGCCCGGAATATCCTGCGCAACATCAAGGGTAGCCAGTGCAAGGCTGATTTCGACTAGGCTGCCGGCGCCCGCCCACCCTGTCCGATCAGTTTCTTCAGCTTGCATTCGATCAGGGTGTAAACAAACGCGGCACTGCTGTACAGGTAATACAGCTGGTGAAAGGCCAAACCCATAGCGGCAAACAACAGGCCTTTCCTGCGGTAGAACAGCGCCACCAGGCTGTGGTTCGCCCAACCCGCCAGGACCAGCATCATCAGCACGGTCCACCACGGTATAAAACCGGCAAGTGCCGTTACCATTGTCAGAAACAGCAGGCCGGCAAGCCCCGCACGCAGGCGCTCCATCGAGCTGACATTCAAATCATCCACGATTCCGCTGTGTTCAATCATCAGCCGCGACCACGGGATCGCCCGGCAGAATATTTCCGTGTGCAGCAGGTTGAGCAGGCGCCACACCTTGAGGTGGGTACTCTGCAGTTCGGGAAACAGCAGGATCTTGCCACCCGCCTCGCGCAGGCGGTAGCCCAGCTCGATATCCTCGATTGACGGGCGCTTGTAGCGATCGATATCGAATCCGCCCACCGCCAGGAAGGCGTCCTTGCGGACTGCCCCGCAACCGGCCCAGAAGGTGGAAGCCTCCTTGCGCCCGCGATGATGATAAAAGTGATGCACCAGGTTCTTGTACTGTGACAGAAAGTTCTGTGCCGGAGGCTGATCGTCATAGGAACCGAACACCGCGACGACACCGGATTCTGCAAAGCCCTCGTGCAT
>CAJQOV010000078.1 GCA_905480065.1 uncultured Gammaproteobacteria bacterium
GCTGGTGGCGGATTTCGACGACCTGGTGTTCGATCCGGACTATGCAGAATTCAGCCCGGCGGTGCTGAACGGCAGGTTGCCGTTGCGCACGATGCGGCAGGCTTTTAGTGCCAGCCGCAGGGCTTTGGGGTGGTTCGACAAGGTAACGGTATCCACACAGCCGCTGCGTGAACATCTGCAACGGCTGGAGCTGGACGTGGCGGTCGTGCCGAATGCGGTGCATCACAGCTGGCTGGGGGAATTTCCAGTTGCGACAGAACATGGCGGGCCGAAAATCCTCACCTATTTCCCCGGCACGCGCAGTCATGACCGGGACTTTGGCCGGATTGTGCCGGCACTGGAGCGATTGCTGGCGCAGCACCCGGAGCTGCAGTTGCAGATTACCGGTCGCTTGCAGTGCACGCTCAGGGCCGCGCCGGGGCAGCTGGTGCAGAGTGACCGGATCGATTTCGCAGCGTACGGACCACAGGTGCGGCGTGGCTGGGTAAACCTGGCTCCGCTGGAAGATACGCCGTTTAACCGTGGCAAGTCGGCACTCAAGGTGATCGAGGCGGGGTTTCATGGCATTCCGACCGTGTGCAGTCCGGGGCCGGATGTGGAGCGGTTTCGTGCGGCCGGGGCGGTGATCGTGGAGGATTTTGCGGCGTGGGAGGATGCCATCGAGCAGTTGTTGCAGCCGGAGGTGTACCAGGCGGCTACGCTGCAATTGCGGGAACGGGTGCTGGCGCTGGCCGATCCGGCAGGGATGGCGCAGGGGTTTCTGGGGGCGATAAAAAGAGGCCATCGCACTTAAAGCGCTCCTACAGGAAAAAATATGCCTGTAGGAGCGGTCATCGACCGCGATGGGTTGCGTGCGGGGTTTATCGCGCTTGATAAGCGCTCCTACAGGGAAAAATATGCCTGTGGGAGCGGTCATCGACCGCGATGGGTTGCGTGCGGGATTTATCGCGCTTGATAAGCGCTCCTACAGGAAAAAATATGCCTGTGGGGGCGGTCATCGACCGCGATGGGTTGCGTGCGGGGTTCATCGCGCTTGATAAGCGCTCCTACAATAATGGGAGAGACCATCGTGCTTCCTGCAATAATTGTGGACGCGTTGGCAACGGGGTGCTGTAACATGACTGGCCGTTGCGGAATTTGACCGAATTACATGCATTGCACAACACGGGCATACACCCATTGAACAGAGGCACGAGGTGCGCAGCCCAGGCATGGCTAAGCTACTGGCTGGGTCGGCAATGGCGCCGCGCTGGACAGTACGACGCACGCACGCTGACCTGCCTGCGTAACGCCTGGCGCCAACAGCCGAGCCTGCGTCACCTGCTTGGCTACCTGGGTGTGCGGCGTGATCTCGGTTACTCCCCTTCCCCGGCGCTGCTGTCGGAACTGAATGCCAGACTGCCCTCCGCGAGCGGCAAAAATCTGCACCGTGCGCTCAACCTGCTGCTGGAAGGCGGCGTGGACCCCGTACAACTCGCTTTGGCCGACCCGACTGCATTGCAACCCAAGGCAATGCCTACAGCGCCTGTACTCACCGGATCAGCACCCCAACAAGAGACGATTGCGATCCCGCAAACCGTGGAGGTACATCCTCCACCGGTGACCACTGGAGCGAAAACACCGCGTGAGGGGACTGCGATACTGCCATCCGCGGCGGCACCTTCGCCACCCGCGCGCACTGGATCGGCAACCCGACATGATCGGACTGCGATACTGCCATCCGCGGCGGCACCTTCGCCACCCGTGCGCACTGGACCGGCAACCCGACATGATCGGACTGCGATACTGCAATCCATGGCGGCACACTCGCCAGCGGTGGCCGGCGCCCTGCAAGCGGCCGGCATCGCGCTGGATGAAACGGGCCAGGCCCTCGCACGGTTGCAAAACAGCCAGTCGCTGTGGCGGCAGGAGTTTGCCGCCTACCTCGCCGAGCGGCGCGGCTCGATCTGTGTCGTGGGCAATGCCCCGGCCCTGGCCGACAGCGGCCTCGGTCCGTACATTGACGCGCAGCGCTGCGTGGTGCGCTTCAACCGTTATCAAAGCATGCCAGCCGGCGCATCCCCGCACACCCGGGGGTCCGGCAAGATGCCGGGCTGGACGCGCTGGTTTACCCGCGGTTGTTGTGATCCGGGCGCCGAACCGTTTGTCAGCCAGGCCGTGACACCCTCGACACCGGGCACCGGCAGCCGTATCGATGTGCTGGTGTGCGCACCGAATCTCGCCGGCACAACTCTGCCCGGGGCAAGCTCGGCGGAATGGCTGATCCTGAGCGGCTGTGATATGCGTTATCAGCTGTATGAATGGCAGGGACTGGTCCCGCTGATTCTTGCGGGGCAGAAGATCCTGACGCTGCCGCGCGCACCCTGGCGCAAGCTGGTACGGGAACTGCGTGCACCACCCAGCGCCGGCGTGCTGGTTCTGGAGTGGCTAATGGAACTGCTGGGTGAGGCAGACGGGATTACGGCAACCGGCTTTCAGGACGTCCACCACCCGGCAGCGGCTACGCGATCGTGCTATCCCGCGCTGCCATGGCTACGCGACGGCCGCCGTCATAACTGGCCTCGGGAATTAGCACTGCTGCAGCGCTGGTACGCGGAAGGTCTCGCGGTGCTGGAAGCCAGTTGACATCCAGGAAGGCCGGCTGATC
Organism: uncultured Gammaproteobacteria bacterium; assembly: GCA_905480065.1. Taxonomy (GTDB): domain Bacteria; phylum Pseudomonadota; class Gammaproteobacteria; order UBA9214; family UBA9214; genus UBA9214. Next base: position 2,648 of record CAJQOV010000078.1, read on the forward strand.
CTCGGCAACCGGTGCTTGCTGGTGCATCGATTCGGCCGTGGCACCCAGCAACCGCCGCAGGTCCAGGCCGGTTGCATTGCGCGCACCCGTCGGCCGACTGTAGAAACTGCCATTGAGCTGGCTGGTCGCGGCGAGATAGGCGCGGAAGCGCCGGTTGAGTCGCCGGTCGATATGGCCCGGATCGTTCCAGAACTCATCCAGCGTGCCCTGAAAGCTCAGGCCCGGCATGCTGTACACCGCATGCCCCAGCGTCTTGACCGGGGTATCGTGCAACAGCGAGGACAGGCCGGCGGTGCTGTTGATCACCACGGTACCGATGGCATGGTCGAGCAGTGTCGGCAGGTGCAGGTCGTGTACATAGTACACACGGTCTTCCACCCCGTAGCGTTTGGTCAACTTCTGCACCAGCCGGGTATAGTCGGAGTAACCCCGGTCCAGCGGATGATGCTTGAGCACCAGGCAGGTATCCGCCGGGGCATGCCGGGCAAACGAGCCGACCACACGACGCACGAACGCCGCTGCAGAGGCGACGTGATCACAGGTGCGAATCTGCCCGTCGCAGTGCACCTGCAGCGGCACAAGATAGAATTTGCCGGAGTAGCGGGTACGTAATTCATCCAGTATCCGCCGCTGCTGCCACTGGTACTTGTATTTCCGCAACGCACCACGACACCACAGGTAGGCCTCGTGGTACGGATTGAACGGGCGGTGGTGCATGTAATGCGGGAACCGGTTGCGCCCCAGCCAGCCAGCGATGTAGTACCACGTGGCAAACCAGGCGGCGTTGCAATAATTGCGGCTCACCGGTCGCGGCGCCGGCTCATCCGGCGCATGCACGGCGCGGTAAAAAGCCGGGTCACTCGGCAGCGTGGAACGCCCATTCACACCACCTTCCTCGAGCGTGATGTAATACGGCCTCAGGTAGCCTTCCTCGAACACACCGACCGGTACTGAAAGACGGCGCGCCACTTCGCGCGCAATACAATGATAGGCACGGGTATCCCCGAACAGGTAGATATGGTCGATGTTCCACTGCGCAATACGCTCGGCCAGAAATTCCGGCCATTGCGCCTGGTCGCCGGTAAAGCTGACCGTGTTGGCGCCACGGTAAAACAGCCAGTCACCGGCGTTGAGGTTGATCTTGTAGACGGTAGCGCCCTGCGCTTCCAGGTCATTGGCGAGGCGTCGGAAAAACGGCCCCATCGGCCCCTGCAGCAGCAGAATGTTACCGGGCATAGAAAATTCCGTTTAACAAATTGACCAGCCTCCTGGCTACACGATGGTACAAGGGCAGAAGAATATTATTGTTTTGACTGGTAGCAGAACGCCGGTTTACCAGTTGTGCCAGCACGGACTCTGCTGTGGCGAACCGGCCGGTGGCCAGGTCCAAGTAGCGAGGGTACCTTATCAGGCTGCCCGCTACCAGCCCATCGAGTACCAGTTTCCGGGTACGGCGCTCGACATGATGCCGATCGGAAGTCAAACCCCAACCGGCATAGAACGGCAGGCCATAGGTCACCACGCGCTTCCCCCTCAGCAGGCCCTCGAACCCCACGAGGGAGGTCATGGTATGCACCTCGTCAGCAGCTTCGAGACACTGCACAATGCCGATATCGGTGACCAGCTGATCATACCCCGCGGCCTGCTCCGTTTCAGTAACGCCGTCACGATTTCCGCTCAACACATCGGGATGTGGCTTGTAGATGATCCAGGCATCCGGCGCATTGGCCCTGACCGCGCGCAGCAGACCGGCGTTGGTGCAGATGTCCGGACAACCGCGCCGAATCGAGGCATCATCCTCCACCTGCCCCGGCACCAGGATGACACGCTGGTTGGCTCCCGCCCCATGCGACAGGTGCTGTGACTGGCCGACATTGTATTTACTGAGTCCGAGACCGACAATGTTTTCCCGCAGTCGCCGGGCGCTCGCCAGCTCCTGCACCGAAAACGCCTGGTGCTGCAGCAGATCCTCCAGCTCGCTGGGCCGCGCGGGATCGAAATAGATGCCCTGCCGGTCCAGCACCAGCGACACCGGCGCGATCAGGTCGGATCCCAGCCCGACCGAGCGCAGGAAACCATCCTCCATGCGCCAGAGCGGAATATGTTGCTGCTCTGCCAGCTGGCGCAACGGCCCAGGCTCGCGCATGCCCCACACCACCAGTCGCGCCGCATGGCCCGGCTGCAAGCGCCGGAGTTGCCGTCCGCTGCGGATAAAGCGCACGCGGTTCCACGGGCATTGCAGGTAACGGCGCACATAGCCGCGCTTCCACAGCGTGAAGCCGTAACAGTACAAGTCCCCCGCATTCTCACTGAACAGGCGCCGCTGCAGGGCCAGGTGTTCGATCACCGGCTCGATCCCGCAGGCCACCCCCGTGTGCGGGTGCCGGTAGCGCGCATAGAGCAGGTAGGCGGCGCTAAATACCTGTTCCAGCGTGCGTTTCTGCCGCCGCCGCGGGATGGCGATACGATCATCGGTCAGCCCCCAGCCGGCATAGAACGGCGCCCCGAAACAGCTCACCGGCGCGCCGGCCAGCAAGGCCTCGAACCCGACCAGCGAACTCACCACGTACACCTGCTGCACCTGGCGTACCAGGTGCGCCGGATTAACGTCACTGGCCAGCAAGCGCACGCGCGGATGACTGGCCGCGTCCCTCAAGTGCCCCCGTTTCTTGCCCGCGATCACGTCCGGGTGAATCTTGACCAGGATTTCCGCGTCGGGGTGCTCACCGAGTGCCGCCTCCAGCATGACGCGGAAGCTGTCCGGTCCGGCCAGGCCATATTCGATGGAGAGATCGCCGGCGGTCTGGTCGACCACCAATACCCGGGGCTGCTCCGACGCGGGTAATTCGAGGTCGGGGCTGTTGTTGTACTTGGACAAACCGGCTTCCCGCAGGCGCGCCATGCAGGCACGGGCACGCGACAGCAGAGCCTCATCCAGTAACGGGTCGGAGCCCTGGATCGCAGGTGCGTCGACCACCGTGCCGGGCAGGACTGCAACCGCCGCGCCATTGAGCAGCTGCTCCAGCCGCGAGGGCTGGCGCGCGTCGTAATAGATACCCACATCGTCCACCACCACGGACAGCGGCGGATCCCCCTGCACCCCCAGGTCAACCGAGCGCAGGAAGCCGTCTTCCAGCGCCAGGTAGGGCAACCCCCGCGCGGCGGCATAGCGACGCGCCCGTGCCGTGTTGCGTTTCTGCCCCCAGCCAACCACACATGCCAGTTCAGTGGCCGGCGGCCTGGCCAGCCCGCCGCCCCTGCTCACGGCATCGACACCCAGCAGGCTGGTGAGATACGGAATGCGGTGAATACCGCGCGAGAAGCTCAGGGCGCGTATCGGCATCAGCAGCGACAGGCCGGTGCGGGCCGGCCTACGGGTCCGTTGCCAAATCGCTGGCTGCACGGCACTATTACGCCTCGCCGAATTCCCGGCATATTCTCCTGACCTGGCACTGACCGTGAACCCCTGATGGTGCGTGTATTAGCGATAGCAAAAGGCGCCCTGCTCGCGTTATGTCTGACCGCTTCCGGCCTGCCGTCTGCCGGGGAACTCGCGTTGTTTCGGGGTCAGGGAGCAGACGTCAACTTGCCGGACATCATACCGAAGTTGCTGAAGGGGGAAATAGACATGGACCCCACCTGGTTCTGGGGCCTCAATTACAGCCGGGAAATCGAGATGCAGGGCCTCAACCCGGTATCACGTTTTTTACTCAGGTACCGGATTACCCCCGAGTGGGAGGTGCAGCTGACCAAGCACCATGGCCTGCAGGAGAATTACGAGGCGCACCTGGCCTGGTTGCTGCGCAGCCCGAACCTCGAACTGGGCAGCGTGATGACCGCCAATTTCGCAGCCGGCATGGGGCCATCGTATGCCTTCAGTACCCCGACCTACGAGGACGGGGAAGACGGGCAACCGAACCAGGGCGAGTACCAGTTTCAGAACTACGTCACCTTCGAACTGGAATTTGGCACCCCGGCGCTGCCCGACTGGTCGCTGGCCTTGCGCGTACATCACCGCTCCGGCATGTACGGACTGATTGCGCCACCCAAGGTCGGTTCTAACTTCTTTGCGCTGGGTGTGCGCTACCGGTTCTAGCCGCTGGTTGAACAGCCCTGTGCGAACCGATGCTGCGGTAAAAATGCCCCAATGAAGGGATCCCTCAAGGTGGTTGCGCGCTGTTCCGGGGTTGTGCCCCGCGGGTCAATACGACCTACAATAGTGCCCGGCCCGGTATTGCCGGCACACGCCTGACTGCGCGCGATCTCGAAAACTGATGATACAAAAACAGCAAACTACCGCTTATCCACCGGCAGGGCCGTTGCGCCGCCTGCTGGCGATGTTCTACGACAGCCTGTTGCTGATATCCGCCCTGCTGGTGGCGACGGCGCTGGTGATGGTATTCACACACGGCACCCTGAGTTATCACAACCCGTATTACCGGACGCTGTTGTTCCTGATCTGTTTTTCCTTTCACAGCTGGTTCTGGCTGCACGGCGGCCAGACGCTGGGCATGCGCGCCTGGCGCTTGCGGGTACAAAATCGCCACGGCGGCCCAATCAGCATCTGGCAGGCATTGCTGCGTTTCATGGTCGCGATCCCTGCGCTGGCCCTGGGTGGCCTGGG
>CAJQOV010000079.1 GCA_905480065.1 uncultured Gammaproteobacteria bacterium
GCACCCTGCGCGGCGCTGTCTTGCGGTGCATGCTGCGCAATGCGTGCTGCGGCCTGCTGCGCGCGGGCGTCGTTGTACATCAGTGCCGGTGTGACGGGATTGCCCTGACGGTCACAGCCCAGCAGGGTCGCAGAGGTGCCATCCAGACACAGCGCTCGCAGCTGCACCAGCGGGTGCTGGCTGGCCAGTTGGTCGAGGTTTTCGGTCAGCGCGTCCCACCACAGGCCGGGATCCTGCTCGACGGCGCTGCCGGAGCGCAGCGGGGCGGGCAGTGCGGTACGGACCTCGGCCTGGATACGGGCATCCGCGTCAATCAGGCAGCTGCGGCAGCCGGAGGTGCCGAAGTCGATGCCGAGATAGCGGGTCATGCGCTGCGCCGGGGTGTGACCGGCCGGTTCATGGCTTCAGGGCAGGGTCACCGGGGCCGGGGACTGCCAGCCATCCCGGCGGTGTTCGGCGACTACCTCGGTATATACCCCGCCGCGCACATTGAATTCCGCGCGCAGGCGCATGTAGCGCGGCTGGCAGGCGGCCACCAGGTCGGACAGGATGCGGTTGCTGACCGCCTCGTGGAAGGCGCCCTCGTCCCGGAAGGACCAGATGTATAATTTCAATGACTTGAGCTCGATACATTGCTGGTCCGGGATGTACTCCAGGTGCAGGGTCGCAAAGTCCGGCTGGCCGGTCTTCGGGCACAGGCAGGTGAATTCCGGCAGCCGAATCCGGATGGTATAGTCCCGGTCCGGTTGCGGGTTGGCGAAGGTTTCGAGTTGCTTGCTGGGACGGGTCATCATGCCGGAACGATACAAGACACAAGATGATGTGTGCAAGCCCGTGACAACAACAAATACTTGTATAAAACACGACCTGTCAGTACTCTAATCGCCCATGCGTTTGTCCAAGATCAAACTGGCCGGTTTCAAGTCATTCGTAGACCCGACCACCATCCACCTGCCGACCAACCTGGTCGGTGTGATTGGCCCAAACGGATGCGGCAAGTCCAATATCATCGATGCAGTGCGCTGGGTGATGGGCGAATCGTCCGCCAAGAACCTGCGTGGCGATTCGATGGCGGATGTCATCTTCAACGGTTCGAACGGCCGCAAACCGATCGGCAGCGCCAGTATCGAACTCGAGTTCGATAACAGCGACGGCACCTTGGGTGGCCAGTACGCGAGCTATAACGAGATTTCCATTCGCCGCCAGGTATCCCGTGACGGCACCTCGAATTACTTTCTCAACAATACCCGCTGCCGACGCCGCGATATCACCGACATCTTTCTCGGTACCGGCCTCGGACCGCGCAGTTATTCCATCATCGAGCAGGGCACCATCTCGCGGTTGATCGAGGCCAGGCCCGATGACCTGCGCGCCTTCCTGGAAGAGGCGGCCGGTATATCGAAGTACAAGGAACGCAGGCGCGAAACCGAGAATCGCATTCGCCACACCCGCGAGAACCTCGACCGCCTGCACGACCTGCTGGAAGAGATCGACAAGCAGCTGGACAAGCTCAAGCGCCAGTCGCGTGCGGCGGAGCGTTACAAGGAACTCAAGGAAGAGGAGCGCCAGGTCAAGGCGGAACTGCTGGCACTGCGTTACCAGGCCATGCATGCGAAGAGCAGCGAAGGCCAGCGCCTGATCCAGGAGCGCGAGCTTGCACTGGAGGCCGACGTGGCGGCGCAGCGCAGCATCGAGGCGCAGCTGGAAAAACTGCGTGAACAGCTGGCGGATGCCAACGAGACCTACAACAAGTCGCAGGGCCATTACTACAAGCTGGGTTCGGATGTGGCCCGTGTCGAACAGGCCATTCTGCACAATCGCGAATCCCGTCAGCAGCAGCAACAGGAACTGACCCGCACCGAGCAGGCGCTGGGGGAGGTCGGGCAGCACATTCAGCTCGACCGCACGCGCATGGAAGAACTCTCGGCCAGTATCGCCGCGATCGAGCCGGAACTGTTCAGTGCGCGCGAACGTATCGAGCTGTCCGGCACCGAGCTGGCCGCAGCCGAGCAGGCCATGCGCAGCTGGCAGGCGCAATGGGACGAATTCAACCAGCGCAGTGCAGAACGGGTACAGGCCGCGCAGGTGGAGCGTACCCGCCTGGATCATCTGGAACGCCAGGTGCAGCAGCTGGATCAGCGGCTGCTGCGCATGGGCGAGGAACAGCAGGCGCTGGGCAACCAGACCGTCGAGCGCGAGATCGAGACCCTGGCGCAGGACCTTGAGGCGCGCGAAACCGCGGTCACCGGCTTGCAGGTGAAGCTGGAGCAGGCCGTGCGCCGCATCACCGATATCCGCCAGTCGCTGGCCACGCGCGAGCAGGAAATCAGCCAGCTGCAGAGCGAGCATCACCACACCCGCGGGCAGCTGGCGTCGCTGGAGACCTTGCAGCGGGCGGCACTGGGTCAGCGTTCCGAGCAGGTCAGTGGCTGGCTGAAAGCGCACGGTTTGCAGGGTGCGCAGCGTGTCGCACAGGCCATCAAGGCCGAGCCCGGGTGGGAGCACGCGATTGAAACCGCGCTGGGTTTCTATCTCGAGGCGATTTGCGTGCCGCAGCTGGAGCATGCGGAAGGCGTGCTGGGCAGCCTGGAGCAGGGCGATGTCGCGCTGTTCGAAACGGCCACTGCCGCCGCCAGCCAGGGCACAGCTGCCGGCAGCAAGTTGCTGGCTGACCGGATTACTGCACCGTGGTCAATGCAGGGTCTGCTGGACGGCATCTACGCGGCGGAGTCGCTGGTCGAGGCGCTGGCCATGCGCGCCGGGCTGGCTGCGCATGAATCCGTAATCACCCGCGAAGGGATCTGGATCGGCAAACACTGGTTGCGCGTGGCACGCGACACCGATGAAAAGGCCGGTGTGCTGGAGCGTGAGCGGGACATCGCCGCCTTGAACGAGCAGGCTGCCAGCCAGGCGCAGCGCATTGAACAGCTCGGCATGGAAATCAACGATTCGCGTGACAGCCTGCGTAACGCCGAGACAGAGCGTGACCAGCTGCAGCAGCAGTTCAACGGTGCGCACCGTGCGGCGAGTGACCTGCGTGGCAATCTGGCTGCGAGTCGCTCGCGCCTCGAGCAGCAGCAGCAACGCAGCGATCATGTAATGATGGAATCCGAGGTGCTGCGCATCGAGAAACAGCAGGAGGAGCAGCAACGCAGCGCGGCACGGGCACGGCTGGAAGAGGCGTTGGCGGCGACCGAGCAGCTCAAGCTGGAACGCGAGCAGCGCAGCGCGCAGCAACAGCAGGTGGCTGCCGTGCTGGATGCGGCGCGCGAACGGGCACGCACCGATCAGCAGGCCGCGCATGACCTGGCGCTGCGTGCGGAGTCGGTACGTGCTGCGCTGGCGGGTACCGGGCAGGCGCTGACCCGCATGCAGGAACAGACACGCCAGCTTACGACCCGGCGCGAGGAACTGACGGCGCTGCTGGCGCGTGGTGACAGCCCGATACTGGAGCTGGAGCAAGAGCAGGAAGTGCTGTTGTCGCAGCGGCTTGAATCCGAGCAGCAACTCGCTGCGGCACGCAGGCAGGTAGAGGAAGTCGAGCATACGACGCATGAACTGGACCAGGAGCGGGTGCGCAAGGAACGGCTGGTCAGCAGCCAGCGCGAACAACTGGCACAGGACCGCATGGCCTGGCAGGAAATCAAGGTGCGTGCAGATACCCTGATGGAACAGCTTGCTGCCACCGGTTTTGACTACCAGTCACTGCTCGACAACCTGGCAGAGGGGGCCAGTGTCGAGGTGTGGTCGGAGCAGGCGGACAGCCTCGAACAGCGCATCCAGCGGCTGGGACCGATCAACCTTGCCGCGATCGAGGAATTCGAGGAAGAATCCAAGCGCAAGCAATACCTCGATGCACAGCACGCCGACCTGATCGAGGCCTTGCAGACACTGGAAAATGCCATCGGCAAGATCGATCGCGAAACGCGCTCGCGTTTCAAGGAAACCTTCGACAATGTGAACCAGGGCCTGCAGGAGAATTTCCCGATCCTGTTCGGCGGCGGCACGGCCTACCTGGAACTGACCGGCGAAGACCTGCTCGACACCGGTGTCACCGTGATGGCGCGGCCACCCGGCAAGCGCAACAGCACCATTCACCTGCTGTCCGGTGGCGAGAAGGCGTTGACCGCGATTGCACTGGTATTTGCGATCTTCCGGCTCAATCCCTCTCCGTTCTGCATGCTCGACGAGGTCGATGCGCCACTGGATGATGCCAATGTCGGCCGCTACTGCGACATGGTGCGCAAGATGTCCGAGCAGGTGCAGTTTATCTTTATCACGCACAACAAGATCACCATGGAAATGGCCAACCAGCTGACCGGTGTCACCATGCACGAACCGGGCGTTTCCCGGCTGGTTGCGGTGGATGTGGATGAGGCGGTACGACTGGTTGCCGTATAACCGGGCCAAGGGTCAATACCGAAGGGCACCTGGTTGCGGTCTGTCGTTTACTTTAAACAGTATGAATGGCCACGGAAAATCACGGAGTATTCACGCATCATTTCCGGGCGCCATCCGGGTCAGTACCCTTTTACTCTTTACCAGGAATGGTCCCGGTATTGATAGCAGAACAGGTTGTCCCCTTTTTTTGAGCGCAGGCAGGTAGGCAGATGGAAAATATACGCTGGATACTTTTGCTGGTCGGAGTAGTAATCGTACTCGGTATCTATCTTTTCGCACGCTTGAAAACGGTGCAGATTTCGTGGCCGCGGCGCACGGCACGCAACCCACCGCGTCGTTCCAGGGCCATGGAGCCGGCGCTGGATATTCCCGATGTGAATGCGCCAGACGATCCTGAACTGGATGACTTCGAGCATTTGTTGCTCGATGAACAACCCGTGCCAGCCAGCGAGCAGGTCATCAGTACGAAAGCCCGCAAGTCCGCGCCGGTCAATCCCGACCAGGTGTTCTCGCTGTTTGTGCAGGCACCACCGGGCGTACCGTTCCGCGGCCAGTTCTTGCTGGGGGCGCTGGAGAGCGCCGGACTCACATTCGGTGACATGCAGATCTTTCACCGCATCGAGCTCGTCCACGGACAGGAAAAGGTGCTGTTCTCGGCCGCCAATATTCGCGAGCCGGGCACCTTTGACCTGGCGGAGATGGAACACTTCACTACCGGGGGGCTTGCACTGTTTATGCAGGTCAGCCCCGGCGTCGATGCCGTAGCCGCCTTTGATGCCATGGTGGCGGCAGGGCGCAGCCTGGCGGAAAGTCTCGACGGATCGCTGTGTGATGCCACACGCAGTGTGCTGACCCGGCAGGCCATCAGTCACATGCGCGAACAGGTGATCAGCTGTCAGCTGCAGCAGCGGGTGGCGAAAACGGCGTCATGACCGTACCGGCGTCCGCGCGCAAACGCGCCCGGGAACTGCATGCACAGCTGCACGAACACAATTACCGCTATTACGTCCTCGACGATCCGGTCATATCCGATGCGCAGTACGACGAGTTGCTGCGCGAGTTGCAGGCCCTCGAGCGTCACTATCCGGAACTGCTCAGCACTGATTCCCCCACGCAGCGTATCGGTGCGGCGCCGCTCAAGGCGTTTGGTGAAGTGCGTCATGAGCAGCGCATGCTGTCGCTCGACAATGCCTTCTCCGACGAGGAACTGGCCGACTTCGACCGGCGTGTGCGCGAACTGCTGGAAGCAGACACTGTTGACTACGCGGCTGAACCGAAGCTGGACGGGCTGGCGGTCAGCCTGTTGTACCGTGATGGCGTGCTGGTGCGTGCCGCGACCCGCGGGGATGGCAGCACCGGCGAGGATGTGACGCAGAACGTCCGTACTATCGCCTCGGTGCCGCTGAAATTGTCCGGCAACCGGATACCGGGCACCCTGGAAGTGCGTGGTGAGGTCTACCTTTCACACCAGGGATTCGCCGCACTGAACGCGCAACAGCAAGCGGCCGGGCAGAAAATTTTCGTCAATCCGCGCAATGCCGCTGCCGGCAGCCTGCGCCAGCTCGATCCCGCTATCACGGCACAACGTCCACTGGAAATCTACTGCTACGGTGTCGGTCTGGTCGATGGCGGAAAACTCGCCGGCACACACACCGGGATCCTTGAGCAGCTGCGTGGCTGGCGCCTGCGCGTGTACCAGGATGTGCGGTGTGTGACCGGTCTCGAGGGGTGCACGGCGTATTACCGCGACTATGAACAACGCCGCGAGCAGCTGCCATTCGATATCGACGGCGTGGTGTTCAAGGTCGACCGGCTCGACCAGCAGGATGTACTGGGGTTCGTGGCACGTGCGCCGCGCTGGGCGATTGCGCGCAAGTTTCCGGCACAGCAGCGCGAGACCGTGGTGCTCGGCATCGACGTGCAGGTCGGCCGCACCGGCGCACTGACTCCGGTGGCCCGTCTGGAGCCGGTATTCGTCGGTGGCGTCACCGTAACCAACGCGACCTTGCACAACCAGGACGAGATCGATCGCAAGGATGTGCGGGTGGGCGATACCGTGATCGTGCGCCGTGCCGGTGACGTGATCCCCGAGGTGGTGAAGGTAAACACCGGGCTGCGCAAGCAGGGGGCGCGACGATTCCATATGCCGGATCGTTGTCCGGTGTGCGGTTCCCACGTCGAGCGTGTGGAGGGCGAAGCGGTAACACGCTGCAGCGGCGGTCTGTACTGCGCGGCGCAGCGCAAGGAGGGCATCAAGCACTTTGCCTCGCGCAAGGCGATGGACATCGAAGGGCTGGGCGACAAGCTGGTCGAGCAACTGGTGGATGCGCAACTGGTCAGGGATGTCGGTGACCTGTATGCCCTGTCCGTGGAGCAACTGGCCGGTCTGGAACGCATGGCCGAGAAGTCCGCGACCAACCTGGTCGACGCGCTGGAGAAGAGCAGGGATACGACGCTGGAACGCTTCATCTATGCGCTCGGCATCCGTGAAGTGGGCGAGGCCACGGCACAGATCCTGGCGCAGCAGTTCGGGAATTTCGAGGCGCTGATGGCGGCCGACACCGACACCTTGCAGTCCATCCATGACGTCGGCCCGGTGGTGGCGCAGCGCATTGTTGATTTCTTTGCCGAGCAGCATAACCTGGACGTCATCCGCAAGCTCACTGCCGGCAAGTCACAGGGCGGGGCAGGGTTACACTGGCCCGCGGTCAAAAAGTCTGCGCACGCGCCGCTGGCCGGCAAGACCTTCGTGATTACCGGTACCCTGTCCATGCCACGCGACGAACTGAAAAAACGCCTGCAGGCGGCTGGCGCAAGGGTCGCCGGCAGCGTGTCGAAGAAAACCGACTACGTGGTCGTCGGTGACGACCCGGGTTCCAAATACGACAAGGCCGTCGAGCTGGGTGTGGAAGTGCTGGACGAGGCGGGGTGCCTGCAGTTGCTGGGCGAGTGAGGCGGCTCGCTTCGGTCTGCCGTGCGGGTGTAAAGACCGTGCGCCGGGACACCCACTCAGGATCTCCGGCAGGAGGTCATAAACCGCTTGCCTGCAGGCGGGCATTCGTATCCCGATTCAGGCACTATTCGACCATGCAGCTGCTTCCGGACTGGCGCCGTGCCGCGAGCTAACACGCTCCGTTTGCGGCACGGCACGGCATGCGTCCCGACCATCCGGCTGACTTGACTCGATGAACTGGTATACCGGGTACCCGATGCGACGATCCCTTAACCTGCTGACCGGCCTGGTCATCGCCATCATCCTGCTGGGTGCGATCAGCGTGGTCACGGTGGTGGTAAATGCCAACACCTATCGTGAGCTGGCATTCAATTTCCAGCGCCAGTACATGACCCAGCTGATGGCCTCGGAAAGTAATTACATTCTCGCCGAGGATGCCGAACAGGTGCGGCGCATGGGCCTGAGCATCCAGAAGGATCCCCGTTTCCGGGCGGCTTTTGATTCGGGTGATGCGGCAAGCCTGGAAACGGTACTCGAGGCTCAGTATCACCGTGCGCCGGTAACCTCGAACCGGGTCAACGCAGTCGGCATCTATGTCTACGATGCCGAGTTCAGGTTGCTCGGCATGTCGCTGCGGGCCGGTAGCGGCCTGGACAAGCCGGAGGTTATCTGCCCGGACCTGATCAGCAAGGCGCGTATTCGTGAAGGTTCGCGGCGGTTGAAACCGCTCTCCGAGCTGTGCCTCTACCAGGGCATTCCCTACCACGCCGCGATTGTGCCGGTGGGTGGCCTGGTCCCGACCGGCTACCTGCAGATAGTGGACGATCCGCTCAACGCCCTGAGCGGTATTGACAGCCGCCTGAAGATGCCGGTTCAGATCAGCCGTATGGACGGCACCCTGCTCTATACCACGCCGGGCTGGACGGCAGGCAATGAAGAACATGACGTGCAATCCGGTTATCAACTGACCACGAATAATTCCCGGCCGGCGTTGCAGATTCTCGCCAGCCGCAACGCGGATGCGCTGGTGACCCAGATCGGCAACACCAATCGACGCCTGATGGCTATGGTGATTCTGGTGCTGTTGTCTACGCTGGCGTTGACATTGCTGCTGGTCAACTACTCGGTATTCAAACCGTTGCAGAGACTGCGCGATCGCCTGCACAGCGAGTGGAGCAGGATCGCCGAGGGTGACAGCGGGCGCAGTCCTGCCGAGATCGGAGGCCCGGTTACCTTTCATGCGCTGGGTGAGTTGTACGACACCCTGCACGATCTGGCGATCCGCGACCCGCTGACGGGTACCTACAACCGGGCGTTGCTGGAAGATCGCCTGCTGCAGGTAATCGCGTCACACCGGCGCACCCCGGGCAACGCCGCCGTGCTGCTGCTGGACATGGTGCGTTTCAAGTACGTCAACGACATGCTGGGGCACCACACCGGTGACCTGTTGCTGAAAGACGTGGTCAATCGCATTGCCGATGTGTTGCGTGAATCGGACACGCTGGCCAGGCTGGGCGGTGATGAATTTGTCATCGTATTGCCGGATACCGATGCCGACCAGGCCTGCCAGGTAGCCAACAAGATCCTGCACTCGATGAAGCGGCAGTTCGAGGTGCGCGAGCACAAGATCTTCGCCTCGGTCTCCATCGGTATTGCGCTGTTACCGGAACACGGCATGGATGTCGATATCCTGCTGCGCAATGCGGATTATGCCATGTACTCGGCCAAGGCACTCAAGCAGGGTTATGCCGTGTACGATCCGGCGACCACCGAAAACATCGATGTCGCGCGCATGACACTGGACAGCGTGCTAAACCAGGATATCAAGCGCAACGCACTGTTCCTGGTCTACCAGCCGGTGCTTGAATTCGCTAGCGGGCGGGTCAGCTACCTGGAGGCGTTGCTGCGCTGGCGCAAGCCGGATGGCAAGATCGTGTTGCCGGACGCCTTCATTCGCGCGGCCGAACAAAGCGGCCTGATCCGGCAGCTGTCGGAGTGGGTCATCAACACTGCCTGCAACGAGCTGGCCAGCCTGCAGCTGGATTATCCCGGGCTGCGTACCGGTATCAATCTCTCCATGCATAACCTGCATGATTTCAACCTGAAGGCGCACCTCCAGGAGGCCTTGCTGGCGAACCGGCTCGAGCCGCAATCACTGATGCTGGAGATAACCGAGACCGGCGTCATGCAGGACCCGGAACAGGTGATCGAGATGTTGCACCAGTTGTCGGTGCTCGGCCTGCGCCTGTCGATTGATGATTTCGGCACCGGGCACTCGTCACTGGTGTACCTGAAACGGTTGCCGGTACACACGCTGAAGGTCGACAAGTCATTCGTGCTGGACATGGATTCCGACGAGGAAAGTGCCTCGATCGTGAATGCCACCATCGACCTGGCGCACAACCTCGGGCTGACGGTAACGGCGGAAGGGGTGGAAACGCGTGCTGTTTTCGAGCGTTTGCGCAGCATGGGTTGTGACTATTACCAGGGTTACTATTCCAGCCGGCCGATGCGGATGGAGGAATTGCTGGTCTGGCTGGCAGATCGCCCGACCGTATGATTCCAGGGGTTATTCGAGGAGGATTTGCCTGTGCAGCACGCTTTGACGATACTGGTTGCCATACTGTTGTGTGCCTGTGGCGAGTCATCGACCTCGGCACCGGCGCAGCCGGTTTGGAAGTCACAGACCGATATGCTCGACAAGGCAAGGGAAGTAGAGGGGATCGTCCAGGACCAGGCTGCTGAACAGCGCAACCAGATCGATTCCCTGACACAATAGATCACGACGCAAGGTTTAACAGGACTGGCCTCCTGTGCAACGGGGCCGCGCCGTTAAGGAAGCAATGGCAACAATAATGACAATAACAGCGGGTATGCCGCGGCTGGGCAAGTCACAGCTCGCGCTGAACCTGGCACTGGAGCTGGTACGACGAGGTTGCTGGACCGGGCTGTATTACGAGCAGGCGGCCAGCTCAACGCTCGACCGGCTGGTGAAACTCCCCCCTGTCGTTGTCCAGGAGCGTCGCGCCGATGATGATATCCCGGTAGACGTACTGCGGCGCGGCTACCAGGGGGTGGACATCATCGCTTGCCGGATACCACTGTCCTCCTGGGCGGATACCGACCGGGCGCGCCTGCAGCGCGGTATCGGCATGCTGGATATCCGCGAAGGCTACGATGAGCTGCTGGTCGATACGTCCGGCATGTCGGCGCACGAGGCGCTGGCCTGCAACCTGGCGGCGGGGCTGGTGGTCGTGGTGGTGACGCCGGAGCCGGATTCCCGGGCCCAGGCCTTTGCCCTGCTGCGGGTACTCCTGCTGAACGGATATCACGGCCTGTTGCGGCTGCTGGTGAACCGCGTGTCCTGCGCCGCTGATGCCGGCGACATCCAGCAGTCTTTCAACCGCCGGGTGCATGATCACCTCGGGGTCGATATTCCGTTGCTGGGGTTTGTCCCGGAGGATGCACAGGTCGGTCTCGCCGAACAGGCGGGACAGGCATTCAGTACGGTATTCCCGGACTCGGAGGCGGCCGCACAGATCGTGGTGCTGGCGGATGCGATCGGGGAACTGGAGCAGGCCGAGCTGCGTCCGCTGACGGTCAGCGAGTACTGGGGCAAGGTACGGGAAGTACTGGCGAAACCGCTCCTGTTGCCGGGCGGTGCAGATCTGGATGCGGTACTTGCGGCAGGGAACGGCCCGGCTGCTGACTGAGCAGCCGGGCCATGGCCCGGATTACTTCTGGGGTATGTCGATCTTGGCAGTCTCACGGATTTCCGCGATGTGCTTCTGCAGGTTCTGGTTGGCGAGCCCCATCTTCAGGCGGTCCTTGACTTCATCGAACGGTGGCGGTGTGCTGTCGCGCACGTCATCCAGGATGATGACATGCCAGCCGAACTGGGTCTGTACCGGTGTCTTGGTATAGCTGCCTTTTTCCAGCGCTGCTGCGGCGTCGGAGAATTCTTTCACCATCTGGTTCGCGCCGAACCAGCCGAGTTCGCCGCCGGTCGGACCGGACGGACCGGTGGATTTTTCCTTGGCCAGCTCGGAGAAATCCTTGCCGGTATCCAGCATGACGATCACCGCCTTGGCGTCGTCCTCGCTTTCGAGCAGGATGTGACGTGCCTTGTATTCCTTGCCCGGGGTGCCGATCTGCTCGTCATAGTAGGTCTTGGCGTCTTCATCGGTTACCGGATTTTTATCCATGTAATCCTTGATCGCTGCCCCGGCCAGTGTGCTGCGCTGCAGCTGGTTGAGGGATGCCATGACCACCGGCTGGGAGCCGAGGCCCTTGCTGTCGGCTTCCTGCCGCATCAGTTCCAGCGTGATCAGTTCATTCAGCATGGCTTCCGGGGTTGCATCTTCCGCGTTCTTCGACATGCGCTGACCGGCATAGACATCCAGCACGTCCTTGGTAATCCGGCTGCCATTGACGGTGGCGACAACCGCGCTGCTATCGGTAGCAGCAGCGCTGGCGGTATCGGCAGTAGTTGTGCTGGCAGCCTGGTCGCCGTTCAGCGAGGTTTGCAGCTGGTCACAGCCGGTGACGGCGAGCAGCGGGATGAGTAACAGGGAACAGGAACGAATCTTCATTGTAGGTAGTACCTTCATGGTGGGTGAACAGTTCAGGATTCTTCAGGGGTACGGGCATTGATGCTGAGGGCGTGAATTTCCTGCTGCATCATATCACCGACGGCAGCGTAAACCAGCCGGTGACGCTGCAGCGGGTTGTTGCCACGGAATGCCTCGGCAACGATATTGACAATAAAATGCCCGCCGCCACTGGCGGCACCGGCATGGCCGGCATGTTTGGCGCTTTCATCGATGATTTCCAGCGCGCTGGGCTGCAGCTGTTCTTGCAGCCGTTCACGCAGCCTTTCGGTCCGCTCAAGACTCATCGGGGAAAGACCTTTTTGAATGGTTTAACAGTGACTTGTGTGTATACGCCCGCCGCAAGATAGGGGTCTGCGTCGGCCCATTCGCGGGCCTGCGCGAGAGATTCGAACTCGGCCACCACCAGGCTGCCGCTAAAACCGGCCGAGCCGGGATCCTCGCTGTCGATAGCCGGGTGCGGCCCGGCCAGCAGCATGCGTCCGGCAGCCTGCAGGTCTTGCAGTCTGGACAGGTGGGCTGGTCGTGCCGCAAGGCGCGCAGCGAGACTGTTTTCGCGATCCTGGCTGATGATGGCATACAGCATCAGTCATTTTTCTCCGCGCTTTCCATGTAGCGGCTGAGATAAAACGCCTGGCCGAAGACAAATACCAGCGTCAGTCCCATCATGCCGAACACCTTGAAGTTCACCCAGGTAGCCTCACTGAAATTGAACGCGACATACAGGTTGAGCAGGCCCATGGAAAGAAAAAATACCACCCAGGCGAGGTTCAGACGCGCCCAGACCGGGGCGGGGGCCTGGATGGCGTGACTCATCATGCGTTCGACCAGGGTTGCCTTGCCGATGAAGGCGCTGCCCAGGAAGGCGATGCCGAATGACCAGTTGACCACGGTGGGTTTCCACTTGATAAACATCGGGTCATGCAGCGCCAGCGTCAGCCCGCCGAACACCACCAGGATGCCGAGGGTGATCAGGTGCATCTTCTCGAAGCGTCTGTATTTCAGCCAGAACAGGCCGGTTTGCACAAATGCCGCTGCAATGGCCACCGCCGTGGCGACATAGATGTCATACAGCTTGTATGCCACCAGAAACAGCAGCAGCGGGAACAGGTCAAATAGAAACTTCATGTGGGTGAACGCGGGTATCCGGCGGCTGTGTGATCAGTCAAGGGCCACAGATCATAGTCGTTTTGGCGGCGGGATTAAACCGGCCCGCGCTGCAGCACTGTTGTGCCCCGGCTCCCGGGCCGTCGCGGACGGGGGCGCCGATGCAGTGAACCATCGCGGCATGGCGAGGAACGCCATGCCGGGGGGGCAGCATCCAGCGGCGTTTCCCTGGCCGTTTGTTGAGCAAGTCTCCGGCAACGGCGCGACAAGGAAAAAATGACGTAAAAGCGCAGCTTACCTGCCAATAACTGAGCATTTTGCGGCACTGCTGCCGGAACTGCCCCCTTTCCCGCCGGGGGGAGGCCGGGGTGAGGGGGGTAAATTATGCCAACTGCCTGGATTTATTCCTTCACCCTGGTCTTCCCGGTAACTGCTGCCCGCGTTGTTCCCGGTGTGCCGCAGGAGGGCAGGGGCACCCCCCTGTCGATGCGCGGCCTGCTGGTCGTCGCGCGAGCGCAGCCGGGGCGGCCATGTTTTTGCACGATGTGTAACGCAGGATCGCTGCGCCCGAGGGCTTTCGGCAGGCGGCTAGTGTAATGACCGGTTCATGGTCCACTGGCGGTGGTATTTCTGCATGACCTTGCGCACCTGCTCCGGGTAATCCAGTGCGTCCATCTGCTGCATGCCCTCACTGAAAAACTGCGCTGCGTCATCCGGCAGGTTTTCGGTCAGCACCGCGAATGCCTGTTCCATCAGGGCGGTGTTATGGCTGCGCGTGGCCACGATACTCTGGTTCAGCAGCAGTACGCGCCACGGACGTCCGGGGTTGAATTTTTCCAGGTCCTGCCGGATCAGCGGTGACACGGCAGTGATGATGCGGCGGAAAACCGTGCTGAGTGACTCCAGCAGGATTGGGTCACGAATGGTGTTGGCGTGCAGCGCCAGTGCATCGACGACCGGTTCCAGCATGTCGATCACTCCGCCATGGTCGGCGATCCAGAGTGCCAGGTTGACCACCAGGCCGGCTATCTCGGTGCGCTGCGACTGCCCTGTCGCTGAGGCAAGACCCGCGGCCAGGTGCAGGGCGTATTGTCCGATTTCGGTGACATCCGCACTGTGCTCCAGCCCGCTGGCGGCATCGACGTTCAGCCGCGTCATGACCTCGGCGAGCTGGGTGCATGCCTGCTGCAGTCCGGGCAGGTCGGCACTGGCCTGGCCGCTGGCAGCCGTGCAGGCATCCAGCAGGGTGGCAATTTGTGCCCGGATTTGTTCCAGTTGACCGTCAGGTATGTCCATGCCAGTGCGCCGCGTTAATCAGGCCCTATGGTAACAGTGTTCAACACTGTGCCGCGACCGCTGCAAGCGCGTCGGCTGCGGTTTCCGGCCCACGGATTGCGCTACTCCTGTAGAATACGCCGCATGATTATCCAGCATGACCTGCACAGCCACTCGCTGGCCTCGGACGGAACACTGGCGCCCGGGGCATTGTTGCGCGCCGCCCATGGCGCCGGTGTACATGTGCTTGCCCTGACCGATCATGACACGACCGAGGGGCTTGCAGAGGCGGAGCAGTGCGCGACTGAACTGGGTGTGCAGCTGGTTCCCGGCGTGGAGATCTCGGTCACCTGGCAGGCGCAGACTATCCATGTGCTGGGGCTGGGTATCGATCGCGGCAGTGCCGCCTTGCAGAAAGGCTTGCGCGAGTTGCGCGAGTTTCGCAACTGGCGTGCCGGGGAAATCGGCCTGCGCCTGGCGCGGGCCGGTATCGGCGGTGCCCTGGAAGGCGCGCGCGTCTTCTCGAGTGGCAGTATCGTCAGCCGCACCCACTTTGCCCGCTTCCTGGTGGAGCAGGGGCATGCCGGCAGCATGCGCGAGGTATTCAAGCGCTTTCTGGTGCACAACAAGCCGGGTCATGTGCCGGGCGAATGGGCGGCACTGGAAGACGCACTGGGCTGGATTCGTGCGGCAGGGGGCATGGCAGTCATCGCGCACCCGGCGCGTTACGGGATGACGTCCAGCAAGCTGCGCAGAATGATCGGCGAGTTCCGGGATGCCGGCGGACTGGGTATGGAAGTGGTATCCGGCAGTCACAACCGTGACAACGTCACCGCCATGGCGGCGCTGTGCCGCAATGAGCGGCTACTGGCCTCGTGCGGTTCGGATTATCACGGGCCGGAAAACTGCTGGATCCGGCTCGGCGAGCTGCCGCCACTGCCGGCCGGCTGCACACCGGTGTGGGAAAGCGAACACTGGCCATTGCAGTAAAATATTTTTCCTCGCGCAAAGACGCAGTAAAGAATCGATGATTGCCACGCCGGAGATTACAGAGCTAGTGAATATCAGCAAGGAGTTCGTATTGGTCCAGCTAAAACCCGGAACATGGCCGGCGCCATTCCGGTTCCCCGCGTTCGTGTGAATGGCATGAATGGACTCTTTGGTCTCTGTGGCCATTTTTCAGGTTATTGTTACGCACCTTTGTGCCTTTGCGTCTTTGCGCGAGACATTTTTTTATGAGCCAGTTTTTTCAGATCCACCCGGTCAATCCCCAGGCCCGGCTGATTCGCCAGGCGGTGGATATACTGCGCGCTGGCGGACTGATTGCGTACCCGACCGATTCCAGCTATGCGCTCGGTTGTCATGTCGGTGACAAGTCCGGCATGGAGCGCATCCGTCGCATCCGCGGCCTGGATAACACGCACAATTTCACGCTGGTGTGCCGCGACCTGTCCGAAATTTCCACCTATGCCAAGGTCGATAACACCGCCTATCGGCTGCTGAAATCATTTACCCCGGGGCCGTACACCTTCATCCTGCCAGCCACGCACGAAGTGCCACGGCGCCTGCAACATCCGAAACGCAAGACCATCGGTATCCGTGTGCCGGACAACCCCATCTGCCAGGCACTGCTCGGTGAACTGGGCGAACCGTTGATGAGTTCGACGCTGATCCTGCCCGGGCGCGCGATGCCGGAGACCGATGCCAACGAGATTCGTGATCGACTGGAACGTGATCTCGACCTGGTGATCGATGGCGGCAACTGCGGTCTCGAACCCACCACGGTAATCGACCTGGTGGATGGCGTACCCACCATACTGCGCACGGGTTGCGGCCCAACCGAAGGGATTGCCTGAGTGCTGCAAACGACATTCCTCCGGTTATACTTCCCCGATGGATGAATTCAGCCTGGTACAGAAAATTTCCGTCTGGCTCGTGCCGGTGCTGCTGGGGATTACCGTGCACGAGGTGGCGCACGGCTGGGTGGCCGCGCGGCTCGGTGACAAGACCGCGTTCATGCTCGGCCGCCTGACACTCAATCCGCTCAAGCACATTGACCCGATGGGCACGATTTTGATTCCCGGCCTGCTGCTGTTGCTGCAGACCGGTTTTATTTTCGGTTATGCAAAGCCGGTGCCGGTGAACTGGCGTAACCTGCGCCATCCCAAGCGCGACATGGCGATCGTGGCGGCGGCCGGTCCGGCAATCAATTTTTGCATGGCGATCGGCTGGGCCGTGCTGATGCGTGTCGGTGCGCTGCTGGGAGACACGGGTGCCGCGCTGGTCTACATGGGAGTGGCGGGAATTTTTATCAATTCCATCCTGATGGTGCTGAATCTGCTGCCGCTGCCGCCACTGGATGGCGGCCGCGTCATGGCGGGTCTTTTACCGGGGCGCTGGGCCTGGTATTTCAGCCGCATCGAGCCGTATGGTTTCTTCATCCTGATCGCATTGCTGGTGACCGGCATTCTCGGCAAGCTGTTGTGGCCGCTGCTGGGCCTTGTGCTGGCCCTGTTGCTGCCGCTGTCCGGCCTGAATGCCATGCAATTCCAACTGATTCTGAAAGCACTTACCTGACCAGGAGATTGTTTTGGCAAGTATCAACAGCACCAGCCGGGTTCTGTCCGGCATGCGGCCTACCGGTCGTCTGCATCTTGGTCACTATCACGGCGTACTGAAAAACTGGATTCGCCTGCAGCAGGAATTCGACTGTTATTTTTTCGTGGCGGACTGGCATGCGCTGACCACGCACTACGAAGACCCGCACATCATCGCCGAGAGTGTCTGGGAAATGGTGATCGACTGGCTGGCTGCCGGGGTCAATCCCGGTTCCGCGCAACTGTTTATCCAGTCGCACGTGCCGGAACATGCGGAGCTGCACCTGTTGCTGTCGATGCTGACGCCGCTCGGCTGGCTGGAGCGTGTGCCCAGTTACAAGGACCAGCAGGAAAAACTGCGCGAACGTGATCTCGCCACCTATGGATTTCTCGGCTACCCGTTGCTGCAAAGTGCCGACATCCTGATTTACGGTGCCGACAAGGTGCCGGTGGGTGAAGACCAGGTGGCGCACGTCGAGCTGACCCGCGAGGTGGCGCGGCGCTTCAATCACCTCTACGGACGCGAGCAAGGCTATGAAGCGGCCGCCGAGGCGGCGATCAAAAAGATGGGCAAGAAGAACGCGAAACTCTACCGCGAGCTGCTCAAGCGCTACCAGGAACAGGGTGACCACCAGGCCGTGGAGGTGGCGCAGGCATTGCTTGCCGAACAACAGAACCTGGCGCTCAGCGACCGTGAGCGCCTGCTCGGGTTTCTGGAGGGTGGCGGTCGCATGATCCTCACCGAGCCGTCTGCATTGCTGTCGCCGGCCTCGAAGATGCCGGGGCTGGATGGCCAGAAGATGTCCAAGTCCTACCACAACACCATCAGCCTGCGCGAGGCACCGGAAGACGTCCAGGAAAAACTGCGCACCATGCCAACCGATCCGGCACGGGTGCGCCGCACCGATCCGGGCAACCCGGATGTCTGCCCGGTGTGGCAGTTACACCAGGTCTACTCTGATGACACGCAGAAGGCCTGGGTACGGGAGGGCTGCAGCAGCGCAGGCATCGGTTGCCTGGAGTGCAAGCAGCTGATCATTGACAGCGTGCTGGCCGAGCTGAAACCGATCCAGGAACGGGCGCGTGACTACGAACGCGATCCGGGACGGGTGCGCGCCATCATCCACGAGGGCTCCGAGGTTGCACGCGATGTGGCGCGCCAGACCCTGGATGAGGTGCGTCAGGTGATGGGGCTGAAATACTAGGCATTTCCGGCATTTTCTCTGTAAAATAGCGCGCAGATGGGGTAGTATCTCGCGAACGGCTGCGGTCGTTATCTTCCGACAGCGGTACCAGGGTAATACATGAGCGAACAGCCAGGTCAGGAAGCCAGCTCCGAACTCCAGCACCAGGAAGAACTGCCCCTCGCTGTCGTCAAGGGCCAGGCCTACGATTCTCTACCGCACGATCTCTATATTCCTCCCGACGCCCTGCAGGTATTCCTGGAAGCGTTCGAAGGTCCGCTGGACCTGCTGCTGTACCTGATCCGCAAGGAAAATATCGACATCACCGATATTCCGGTGGCCGATATCACGCGCCAATATGTTGTATATATTGAACTTATGCAGGAAATGAAGCTCGAGCTGGCGGGTGAATACCTGGTCATGTCCGCGGTACTGGCGGAGATCAAATCGCGTATGCTGCTGCCGCGCCCGGCCGGCGTCGAGGAAGACGAAAACGATCCGCGCGCCGAGCTGATCCGGCGTCTGCAGGAATACGAGCGCTACAAGGCGGCGGCGGAAGACCTCGACACGCTGCCGCGCCTGGGTCGCGATGTGTTCCAGGCCGAGGCCGAACCCCCCGAGCAGAAGGTGGTGCGGTTGCCGCCGGAACTCGATCTTCAGGACCTGATTGCCGCTTTCCAGGAAGTGATGCAGCGTGCTTCGATGTATACCCATCACCACGTGCAGATGGAGGCGCTGTCGGTGCGTGAGCGGATGTCCAGCGTGCTGAGCAAGGTCAGTACCACGCATTTCACCAGTTTCTCCGAGCTGTTCACGCCCGAGGAAGGGCG
>CAJQOV010000080.1 GCA_905480065.1 uncultured Gammaproteobacteria bacterium
CGGAACTCCGGGTGGAAACACGACAGGGCATTGATCATGGCCGACAGGATAGCCATGGGTGGTGCCGAGCGCGGGAAGCCCTGAAAATTTTGCTTCATGGCCTCATCAATATTTGCCGTTCTCGTGAGTGCCCCACTAAACCGGGCATACTCTTCCTGGTTCGGTAGATTCCCGAAAATCAGCAGCCAGGCGACTTCCACAAAGTTGGGATAATCCGCAAATGCCTCCAGCGGTATGCCGCGGTAGCGCAGGATGCCCTTGTCACCGTCAATGTAGGTAATGTTGCTCATGCAGCTGGCCGTGTTGCCAAACGCCGGGTCGAGTACAGTCAGGCCGGTTGTGCTGCGCAGGTGCGTAATGTCGATAGCGCGCTCACCCTCGGTGCCGGTGACTATCGGCAGTTCATAAGGCTTGCCGTCGATGATCAGGCTGGCTGTGTCGGACATGGTTTTCTCCATAACTCGTTGGAAATTCGGGCCTGTGGCGCGCGCAGTAACAGTTACGGCAGGCCATCTGGTGCCATTATAAAGAAGCGGGGCGGGTATTGCGCGGGCTGCAACCGGTTAGCTGCGGGAAATGATCACGGCGGTACGCAGGCGCTGCTGGCCGAACATGGAGATGCGCGAGAAGTCCTCCCGGGCGATTGGCTGGTACTGGACGTCCAGCGCGCTCTGCCTGATTACCTCGGGGTCCGGGTCATGTACGTAGAGGCACTCGTCGTCGAAGCCGCTGACGGTAACCCAGTGAGGGGATTTCTTGCCCTCAAAACTCCAGGTACTGATCAGTACCAGCGGAATGGCGTGATGTTCGAGCGCATGCACCAGCTGCTCCTGGCGAATATCTGAATAATGGATGCGGATGTTGTGCTGCTTTGCCTGTTGCAGGTAGTCCTTGTGAACCATTTCGATAATGCGTTTCTTGTTCGGGTCGCGCACGCCGTCAACAAACAGGGGGCGGCGCTGGTTCATCCATACCTCCGCGTCGAAACCACGCAGGCGTGCCGCCAGCGCCAGTCCCAGCGGGTGACAGCCGCCATGCCCGGAGGTCATGAAGATGGTGGTGGCCTCGCGCCAGATCTGCAATTCCTCGTGCTCGGAAGGCGTGTAATCGTTGGTGATGCCGCGCATTGCCATCATCAGGGCGGCTGGTCCGCAGGTGAAGCGGGTATTCTGGCGGATCCACGGGATATCGACGCGCTGTTCATGTACCCGGTAGTGACGAATGCGCTTTTGCATGCGCAGCGCGTCACTATGATCTTCATAGTAATCCTCGTAGACGCCGAAGCGCTGGTAGCCGAGCGATTCATAGAGGCGGATCGCTGCACCGTTCTCGATGCCAACCTCCAGGCGCATGAAAAAACGACCATTGGCGCTGGCCGCCTGCTCGCTGGCCTCGATCAGCTGGCTCGCGATGCCGCGACCACGAAACTGCCTGTCGGTGGCCAGCGAGTACAGCCGCGCCAGCCGGGTGCCGGCGTGGTAGATTGCCAGGATATAGCCAGCCAGCTTGCCGTCCAGCGTCGCCACGATGAAGGCGCGGTTGTCGGTGTTGATCCAGTGACGAAAGCTGCGCCGGCTCAGGCGGTCGGTAACGAAACACTGTTCCTCGAGCGCCAGCAGCGACTCCAGGTCAGTTTCGATAACGTCTCGCAGCACGATATCACTGCTCATGACAGCAAGCCCTCCAGCGCCCGGTCAGTCACCGTCCGCGCCCGCTGCAATACTTGGCTGCGCCAGTCCGGGTCGGACGGACAGAAGTGCGCGCGCAGTGCGTCGACCAGTGCCGGAAAGTCAGGATGGTCAACCGGCTGGGTGCCGTGGCGGGCACGGAAGCGATGGTCGCGCAGTAACACATCAAACAGGTTTTCCGTGGGCAGTGTGCCGAATTCCAGTGTGATAAAGCAGCTTTCCGCCTGCATGATTGCATGCCAGGCATAATCGAGCAGGCCCAGTTTGGGCACCGAGCTGGAAGTCCCCAGCGCGGGCAGGGTACATTCTGCGCCATACCATGCGCGAGCGGTAGCGGCACCGGCGCTGTCCGGTGCGTGGTCGCAGATAATTTCACCATAACCGTACGCGCCCAGCCCGGTATGTACATCAATGACCGCCAGTCGTCGCTGCGCCAGCCGGAAGTCGTGGATCAGCGTCTCGATGGTGCGTCGGCCATGCGCCGGTGCGGTGCCGCCGAAGAACGGCCCGACGGGATCGGTGTATTGTCCGCCACTGACGGCGATCTCGTACGCGGTCTGGCCATGTTGCCTGCGGTATTGCGCCAGCACCTGCTGGCGCCGGGCGGTATCCTCGTCGAACAGCGCTGCACGCAGCTCACGGTAGCCGGGATTGGCCGGCAAGGGCTGGCTGAAGTCGATGAAATTCCGGTTCAGGTCGATGCCTTCTGCGTCACAACGCCGGTGCCAGGCATAACCCCACGGGTTTAATGCATGGATACACAGGATGGCCAGCGATTCCGGCAACTGCGCGGGCAGGCGTGTCAGCAGGTCGAGCAGCACCGCACTGCCGGTGAGTCCCTCGATCCCGTGTGTGCCGCCAATCAGGACCAGCACATGACTGGCCGTGCGCGCGCCGAGCCAGGCGCAATCGGTATGCAGCCCGCCACCCGGAGGTGACTGTCCGGGGACGGGGAAATCGCGCCGTTCGCTGCATGAGGGGGTGCTGTGCAGACCCGTCAGCCAGCGCTCACGCGCTGCCTGGTAGTGATCGGGAAAAAAATCCCCGGCAGGCAGGCTGGAATTCACTAGCAGCGGCATCGAATCACCACAACGCAAAGGCGCAGCATAATCCCGGAACCTGCAGTTGCAAGCAAAACATTTTAACGCTATTCCCCGGATTTCCTCTTGCCGTTTTGCAACGGCAGCGCGCAGAATCGGTTTCTCTTTGCCAATAATACCGAATGGACGGTATCGATGTCCCGAACCCTGATTGTGGTCGACAACCTGGAAGACTGGGCGCCATTTTATCCCAGTGAGCAGGTGATGAGTTTCAAGGCCTACCTGGATGGTGGTCACTTCAACAGTTCCGAGCGGATCCGGATCATAAACCTGTGCAAGAGCTATCGCTATCTGGCAGATGGCTATTACTGCTCGCTGCTGGCCGAGGCGCGCGGACACCATGTCATTCCCTCGGTACAGGTGCTCAACGACCTGGGCAAGCGCGCGCTCTACCAGTTGCAGCTGGATGATCTCTCGCAGTCGCTGGAACGCAGTTTTGCCGACCATGACAAGACCGAGCAGCTGCGGGTCATGAGCTATTTCGGTACCACCCCCGATCCTGCCTACCGGGATCTGGTGCGCAAGCTGTTCGAGTTATTACCCTGCCCGGTGCTGGAGATCGAACTGCGTTACCGCAATGCCTGGGAGGTGGTTTCACTCAAGGCGTTGTCCCCGCGTGACCTGGATGATGATGCCCAGACCGCCTTTGCCGAGGCGCTGGACCGCTTCAGCCGCCAGGTCTGGCGCGGCGCGCGCAAGCGCAAGCGCTACCGCTTTGACCTGGCCATCCTGGTCAACCCGGAAGAACAGTTTCCGCCCAGTGACGCTGCGGCGCTCAAGCAGTTCATCCGCGCCGGTCGCGACCTGGGGATCGATGTCGAACTGATCAAGCAGCGAGACTACCTGCGGCTGACCGAGTTCGACGGCCTGTTTATCCGCGAAACCACGGCAATCGATCATCATACCTACCGCTTCGCGCGCAAGGCGGCCGCCGAAGGGCTGGTGGTGATTGATGACCCGGATTCCATCCTGCGCTGCACCAACAAGGTCTATCTCGCCGACATGTTCCGCACCCGCAAGGTACCGGCTCCGCGTACCCAGATCCTGCACAAGGGCAGTGCCGGCCAGGTGGAAAAGCTGGAGGCCGATTTTGGCTACCCGATAGTGGTGAAGATCCCGGATGGTTCGTTTTCGCGCGGCGTGGTGAAGGTGCATAACCGCACCGAGTTGCAGGCCAGCCTGAAGGAGCTGTTCAAGAACTCCGCGCTGTTGCTGGCACAGGAATTTTTCTATACCGATTTTGACTGGCGCATCGGTATCTTCAACAACAAGCCACTGTATGCCTGCCGCTATTACATGGTGAAGAACCACTGGCAGATCTACCAGCACGGCGGCGCACGCACTTCCAGCGGTTCCTACGATACGCTGCCGACCTTCGAAGTGCCGCGCGATGTATTGCGTGCAGCACTGGCGGCCACGCAGCCGATCGGCGATGGCCTGTACGGCGTGGATGTGAAGGAAAAGGACGGCAAGGGCTACGTCATCGAGGTGAATGACAACCCGAATATCGATCGCGGTGTCGAGGATCGCTACCTCGGTGCCGAACTGTACCACCTCATCATGGGCGAATTCCTGCGGCGCATGGAAGAACGCGGCGTATAGGCAGCCCTGCCGGCAGGGCAACGCATAGCCACCCATCCCTTACGCAGCGGGGTATTCCTTCCTGGTTGCTGTTTGCGGAACAACGCCGCGCCAGTCCGGCGCATCCCTGGTCAGTCCCGAAACGTAACGTTCCCGGCGTGCGAAGCAGGGGTGCCAGTCATTGCATCCCATTGATCCCCTCGCGCAGGGGGGTGTCAGGGTGACGGGATCAAATCAGGCCAGGCGGCTGAATTTGCACAACCGCCTCGCCAGGCCGTCAGCCACAATGCATGGTCTGAACGACTGGCTGACGACGCTTTGACCGTGCTCGGGCCAGCGATGTGTAGCAATATAGCTTTAGAGTCCCCGACAGGGGATCGGTAACCCCCCCGTCTTCAGGCGGCGGATGACCGGTAATGATTTGTGTAGTGCCGTGGATATCCTGTACCAGGATAAAAAATGATTCCCTTCTCCCTCCGGGAGAAGGCCAGGATGAGGGGATAGAAAATCAGGTAGTTGGCTTGATTTGATCCCCTCTCCCCAACCCTCTCGGTAATTGCTCCATGCATTACTCTCGGCTCTGGCTCCTGCTTCGCTCTACCGAGTCCGTCCCTGGACTCGTACCTCCT
>CAJQOV010000081.1 GCA_905480065.1 uncultured Gammaproteobacteria bacterium
CGTGTGCGTGCGGTGCGCGGCGGCCGGTAACTTGATGATTTGATTATTTGTGGATTTGATTATTTGATTGTTTTTTGATTGTTGGGGGTCTGGGGGCGATAGCCCCCGGATTTTTCGATTTTGCTTTTCCACGAAACATTGTATTTTCGAGGAGGCTCGCGATGGCGCACACGGAGCATCTGCCGATTTATAAGGGGTGTTACGACCTGTGTTTGTACCTGGAACAGGTGGTACATAATTTCCCGCGCTATCAGAAGTACACGTTAGGGACCGATCTGCGCGACGGCGCGCGCCGTGCACTCAGGCTGGTGGTGCGGGCCAATGCCCGGCGCGACAAGGCTGCCGTGTTACTGGAACTGCGTGAAAAGAGTTCAAGGGGTCAGAGTACTTGAACCTTAGAGAAGCGGGAGTTCAAGGGGTCAGAGTACTTGAACCTTTAGAGTTCAAAATCTTCAAGTACTCTGACCCCTTGAACTTACTCGGTGATGCCTGTGCGTCTTTGCGCGAGACAATCTTTTTAACCGGCTCTCACTCTTAACCGGCAAGGCGCCTCAACACTCGATTACATTCACCGCCAGTCCGCCACGCGCCGTTTCCTTGTACTTGGTCTTCATGTCGGCGCCGGTCTCGCGCATGGTCTTGATGACCTTGTCGAGTGATACGAAGTGCGTGCCGTCGCCGCGCAGCGCCATGCGTGAGGCATTGATCGCCTTGACCGCACCCATGGCATTGCGCTCGATACAGGGCACCTGCACCAGGCCACCGACCGGATCACAGGTCAGGCCAAGATTGTGTTCCATGGCGATCTCGGCGGCATTTTCCACCTGCGCCGGCGTACCGCCATTGACCTCGGTCAGCCCCGCTGCCGCCATGGAACAGGCCGATCCGACCTCGCCCTGACAACCGACCTCGGCTCCGGAGATCGAGGCATTTTCCTTGTACAGGATGCCGATTGCCCCGGCCGTCAGCAGAAACCGGACGATGCCGTCCTCGCTGTAGCCGGAACAGTACTTCCAGTAATAGTGCATGACGGACGGGACAATCCCGGCTGCACCGTTGGTGGGTGCAGTGACTACGCGCCCGCCAGCGGCATTCTCTTCATTGACGGCCAGCGCATAGAGGTTCACCCAGTCCATGGTGCCGAGCGGTACCGTGTGCAGTTCCTTCTCGTCGCGCAGCTGGCGATACAGGTGCGCGGCGCGCCGTTTCACCTTCAGACCGCCAGGCAACACCCCTTCGGTACGGCAGCCGCGCTCGACACACTCCTGCATGACCGACCAGATGTGCAGCAGCCCGCCGCGTATCTCCTGCTCGCTGCGCCATACCATTTCGTTGTGCAGCATGATCTGGCTCATCGATACGCCCTGTTCTTCGCAATGGGCAAGCAGCTGTACCGCCGTGGTGAACGGGAACGGCAACAGCGTGCTGTCTTCGACAATGCGGTCCTCACCGGCCGCGGTCTCGTTCACCACGAAGCCGCCGCCGATCGAGTAATAGGTACGTTCGAAGATAACCTTGCCGGTACCGTCGAAGGCAAAAAACTTCATGCCGTTCGGATGAAATGGCAGCGCCTTGTTGCGAAAGAACTGCAGGTCACGTTGCCCATCGAATGGCAATGCAATCCCGCCGGGCAGGTGCAGGCATGCTTCCGCCTCGACCTTGCGCAGGCGCCCGGGTATGGTGTCGGTATCAATACTCTCGGGCGCGGAGCCTTCCAGGCCAAGGATCACGGCCTTGTCGGTACCATGTCCCTTGCCGGTTGCACCGAGAGAACCGTACAACTCGACCTTGATGCGTGACAGCTGATCGACAAGCCCGTGCTGCGCAATACGCTCGATAAACATGCCGGCCGCACGCATTGGCCCGACGGTATGCGAACTGGAAGGGCCGATACCAACCTTGAACAGATCAAATACACTGATGGCCATGCTTGCACCTGCGTGGATAGACCCGGAACATCCATACGGTACGACACCGGCATTGCATCCCGGACTGACTGCGTCAGACAATACAGCAAAACCGTGATGGCATACAGGCCATGAAAGCGCTGAAAAAATGGATCATTTACCTGCTGGCAGGCATGCTGCTGCTGACCGTAGTGCCGGTGCTCGGCCTGCGCTGGCTACCGGTGCCCACCTCTTCGGTGATCATGCAACGCACATTGTCAGAAGGTGCCTGGCAATACTACCGGTGGACCCCGCTGGAACAGATCGCACCACAGATGGCGCTGGCAGTGGTGGCCGCCGAAGACCAGAAATTTCCACAACACTCCGGTTTTGACCTGCAGGCCATTCAGGAGGCCATGTCGCACAACGCCCGCGGTGGGCGCCTGCGCGGCGCTAGCACCATTTCCCAGCAGGTGGCACGCAACCTGTTTCTCTGGCAGGGACGCAGCTGGTTACGCAAGGGCCTGGAAACCTGGATGACCGTGCTGATCGAGACCCTGTGGCCGAAACAACGCATCCTCGAGGTCTATCTGAATATCGCTGAAACCGGGCCACAAACCTTTGGTGTGGAACCCGCCGCGCGGCGCTTCCTGGGCACATCGGCAGTCCGGCTCACCAGCTCACAGGCGGCACTGATTGCTGCCGTGCTGCCGAACCCGAAGCGGATGCACATCCAGCGTCCATCATCATATGTACTGGAACGTCGCGATCATATCCTGCAACAGATGAACGCACTGGGCACCGGTTACCTGCGCGATATCCTGCCGGCACCCGTGTCACGGTAACCGGCGCAGACGGGG
Organism: uncultured Gammaproteobacteria bacterium; assembly: GCA_905480065.1. GTDB lineage: Bacteria > Pseudomonadota > Gammaproteobacteria > UBA9214 > UBA9214 > UBA9214. The sequence continues at coordinate 2,747 of CAJQOV010000081.1, forward strand.
TGATCCTGCAGGTTCGCCGCAGCGAGCCCTGAGCTGCCTGCGCCACGCCCCAATCCCGTAAAACACGACCTGCGTCACACCCTGACAGCCGTCCAGCCCGATCATGGCCTCCAATTCACCCCGCCCCCGGCCGATACAGGATGAGGCATGCCACTGTTCCGGTGGCCATACAGACACGGTGAAGGGCAAGATCATGGGTACACCAATACACCACAGCAAGAAATTCAATGGCCAGGAAATCCTGCGCGACCTGATCCCGCTGAATGCACTTGGCGAAGACCGCTTTCGGGAGATTGCAGCAAGCCTGTCGATCCAGGACGTGAGTAGCGGTCGCTACCTGTTCGGCGAAGGCGACCGGGATAATCGCTCGATCTATTTGCTCGATGGCGTGATCAATTTCCTCGACCGCAATGGCAAGGTAACCGGTGTAGTCAGCGCCGGCACCGACCCGGCCCGCTACCCGATTGCCAATCGCCAACCGCGCCTGGTTACTGCGCGCGCCGCCACCAAGGCGGTTATTGCTTCGATCGATTCCACCCTGCTGGATGTCATGCTCACCCTGGACCAGTCCACGGTAACCGGCGCAGTCAATATCGGCGCACATACCGAGCAGGACTGGATGACCCGCATGTTGCAATCGGACGCCTTCGCGAAACTTTCACCATCCGACATCCAGCGGCTCATCCAGGCG
>CAJQOV010000082.1 GCA_905480065.1 uncultured Gammaproteobacteria bacterium
CAGCTCCAGCAAATCATCGAGTTGCGGATGAAGACTCATTGCGTGGCTGCGACTGGTCGCGTGGCAGACAACAGGCAAAAACCCTTGCCGGCAATCACGGGATTGCCACTACCTCCATCAGCTGCCTGATATATTGATCGCTTGTATGCCTCGGCATTCAGGGGTACCGGGCTCGATTTTGAAGAAGTGCGCGAATACCAGCAGGGCGATGACATTCGTAACATGGACTGGCTGGTTACCGCACGTACCAATACGCCGCATCTGAAAATATTCCGCGAAGAACGTCAACGCAGTGTGATTTTGTGTGTTGATACCGGACCGCATATGAGCTTTGGCACCCGTGGCACGTTTAAATCAATCCAGGCCGCACGTGCTGCAGCCCTGCTGGGCTGGGCCGCCAGCAAGCAGCATGATCGTGTCGGCGGTGTGCTGTTTGGAAATCTTGCGACAGGTCTGCGCTATTTTCGGGCCACTTCGGGGCGTCGCGGCCTGTGGAGAATTTTGCGCACATTGACCGAACCTGTTGAGCAGGGTGATACCGACGAATCCCGCTTGCTGGCGGCACTGCAACACCTGGACAGTGGTACTCGTACCGGCTCACTGATCTTTGTTATCGCACCCGTCAACCAGGTCACCATTGGTCTGGAACGTATCCTTGGAAGTTTGAAGCAGAGAAATGATGTCGTGCTGCTACCGGTCGATGACCCGGCAGACAGCATTTTGCCTTCTGTCGGATCAGTTATTTTCTCCAATGCTGCCGGTGAGCTGCTGGAAGTTGATACTGACGACGCGGTGGGCAGGGAAGCATTTCGCGTCGATTGGGAACAGCGCCGCGAGGAACTGCAGCAGCTATGCTATCGGCTGGAGTTGGGTTTGATACCGGTCAGTACTGACGAGGATGTGCACACGTCGCTGGTCAGTGGCCTGCGCCGATACGCGGGAAGGCGCTAGCTGGCATGATGGATAGCGGCTCAACAGCATTGCGCGATATTCACGGTCTCGATGCGATTCCCTGGTGGCCGCTGGCTTCCGGCTGGTGGTTCATCATCGTTGTTGCAGCTGTGCTGCTGTTATCCCTTGGTATCCGATACTGGTTGACCTGTTACAAGGGATGGTTTGGCTGGCGCGGTGAAGCGCGCCGTGAATTACGGGTACTGAAAAAGGCACTGAAAAGTGAAGATCCCTATGTAGTTGCCGGCAGGCTGTCGGAACTGATGCGTCGTATTGCCATGGTGCACAGCGGACGCCAGCAGACAGCCGGACTGGCTGGCGAGGAGTGGCTGCAGTGGCTGGCTGCACATGACAATAGCAGCTATGACTGGGAACGGCATGGACAGATGCTGATTACAGCACCGTACATGCCGCCGACGACAGCTGTTGAACGCCATGAGTTGATGACACTGATAGCGGCGGCCACCCGCTGGCTCAACGTATCCGGATCGGCCACACAAAAGAGCGGTTCGGATACTGATGGGGTAAGCCGTGTTTAGCTTTTACTGGCCATGGTTGGCATTGTTGCTGCCTTTGCCATTGCTTGTCTGGAAATTCTGGCGCAAGCCGCACGGTTACACGGATGCCTATACGCACGCGGACCGCTCCACACTGCTGCACCCTGCCCTGGGGAGACTGGCGTCAACCTTTGTCACGTCCCGGTCACTCACACATGTCGGTAGTCGTCTGCAGATATTGATACTGATGTTGCTTTGGGCGGCACTGGTTGTTTGCCTGATGCGTCCGCAGTTGCTGGAACCCTATACGGAAGTGCGTTCCGAAGGTTATGACCTGATGCTGGCAGTCGACACCTCGCGCTCCATGGATGCCCTGGATTTTACCGTCGAGGGCCGGCAGGTTAACCGGATGGCAGTGATCAAGGGTGTTCTCGGACGTTTTATAAAGGCCCGTGAGGGTGACCGCATCGGCATCGTGGTGTTTGGCAGTCAGTCATTCGTGCTGTCTCCGATGACTCTTGATAATCAGGCCGCGTACAACCTGGTTGAAAACATCGTCTCGCGCATGGCCGGTGATGGCACGGCCATCGGTGATGCCATTGGGCTGGGAGTAAAAAAACTGCGTGACCGTCCCGAGGGATCCAGGATCCTGATCCTGGTAACGGACGGTGAAAATACCGAAGGCAGTCTACCACCGGTGCTGGCAGCACAGCTGGCCGCCCACGAAGGTATCCGCATCTATACCATTGGAGTTGGCAGCAAGGGACTGGTGCCTTACATGGAGGACGGCCAGCTGACCCAGGTCAAAATGGAAATTGATGAGGAGCTGTTAACTGAAGTCGCCAGCATAACCGGTGGCGAGTATTTCCGTGCAACCGATACCAGTGCACTTGAAAAGATCTATCAGCGTATCGATGCACAGGAAAAAACCCGTGCGGAAGCACGCACAGTGCTGATCCCGCGGCCACTGTATCGATGGCCACTGGGGCTGGCATTACTGTTGCTGTTGCTGCTGGGACTGTTCCCGGATGGCATTCCGCGTGCATGGTTTACGGGGCGCATGCATGGGTGAGTTGCTGGCAGGGTTTCATTTCAGCGCACCGGGCTGGTTGTGGGCCTGGTTGCTGTGTGTGCCGGTGGCCGTATGGCTGCTGTTATTCAGACGCCTGACAGGTGGCAATGACCGTATAGGTGATTATGCGGATGCACATTTGTTGCCACATTTACTGGGCCGTTCGACGGCCTCTACCCGCATCCAGTGGCAACGCTATGTACGCTGGGTTGGGCTGTGGAGTTTACTGGTACTGGCGATGGCCGGACCACGCTGGGGTTTCACCGATGTACAGTTGTTTCGTCCCGGTACCAACCTGATTGTATTGGCGGATATATCCCGGTCGATGCTGGTAGCAGATGTGCAACCAACCCGTCTGGTTCGTGCGCGCCAGGAAATTGAAGACCTGCTGAATCAAAGCCGCGGTATCCGCATAGGATTGATCGGTTTTGCCTCGGTGGCACAGGTTGTTTCACCTGTTACCGAGGACATGCAGGGTGTTCAACGGATGTTGTCTGCACTCGATACCCGGGTAGTGAGACTGCAGGGCAGCCGTCTGCTGTTTGCATTGCAACGGGCAGAAGAACTGATAGCGGGTCAGTCCACGGAAAGTGTCAACTCACTGTTGATTGTTACCGATGGTGATTTTGAAGAACAGGGTCTCGAACAACACCTGCAGGCATTGGCTGATGCGGGGATACGGGTACACATACTGGGTGTCGGTACTCCCGAGGGGGACGCAGTGCCCGGCGAGGGGCGTGCCAACCCATGGATCAATAACAGTGCAGGGCAACTGGTGGTGTCAGCACTCAATGAGCCGTTGCTGCAAGCGTTGGCAAAGGCTGGCAACGGAATCTATCAACGTGCCGATTACCGCGATCAGGATACCGACAGGGTTCTTGCGGAGGTAAAGGCACAGGCCTTGCCGTCATCGGGACGTGATGAACACACACGGATCTGGGATGAGCATTTTTACTGGCTTGTCGGTCTGGCGTTGCTGTTTTTGATTCCATTGTTGCGTCGCAGCCTGCAGGGGTACAGCTCGTGAAGTCTGTGACCCTCACTGGCAATAACACAATTTCGGGTTGTTGCAGTGTTACCGGTAGCGTGTTGTTGCTGTGCTGTCTGCTTGGTCCAGCTGTTGCCAATGCAGCCTGGTTCAAGAATCCTGAACAGCAAGCAGCGCAGAAATTTGAACAGGCTGAATACAATGATGCGGCAAATGAATTTACCGATGATTACCGTCGTGGTGTCGCACTCTATCGCGCAGGACGTTACACGGATGCCGGTGAGGCTTTCTCGGTTGTCGAGCGTGAAGAGGTCAAGGCGGATGCCCTCTACAACCTGGGTAACACGCACTACAAGCGCAGTGATTTTGCCGGGGCGATCGAAGCCTATAACGCCTCTCTGGAATTGCGAGCTGATGATGAAGATGTACTGCATAACCTGGCGCTGGCAAAGAAGATGCTGGAGCCATCCCTGACAGAGGAAGAACAGGAAGAGCAGGAAGAACAGGAAGAACAGGAAGAGCAGGAAGAGCAGGAAGAGGAACAGGAGTCCGAAGAATCTTCCGGTGAAGAGGAGCAGGAATCCGAGGAATCTTCCGGTGAAGAGGAACAGGAGTCCGAAGAATCTTCCGGTGAAGAGGAGCAGGAATCCGAAGAATCTTCCGGAGACCAGCAGCAGGAGTCCGAGGAATCATCCGGGGACCAGCAACAGGAGTCCGAAGAATCTGCCGGAGATCAGCAGCAGGAGTCCGAAGAATCATCCGGGGATCAGCAGCAGG
>CAJQOV010000083.1 GCA_905480065.1 uncultured Gammaproteobacteria bacterium
CACTGGATCCCCGCCTGCGCGGGGATGACGTTGATTTGTGCGGCGATAGCGCTGATTTGCGTAGAGATAACGTTAATTTGCGCGGCGATGACGCTTACCGGGAATTGCCGCTGCTTGCCTGTTTCGGCATCAGAACGGCGCACGAAGTGCACCCTACGAATTCCGTGGATTCCGTGGCATTTGTTCTTTTCACGTCTCACGTCTCACGGCATGCTACTTCGGCTTGAGATTGAACTTGCGTAACAGGTCGTACATGGTGGGTCGGCTGATACCGAGCAGGTCGGCAGCCTGGGATATCTTGCCACCTACGTGATTGAGTGCGCGTACGATAGCCTGGCGGTCACCGCGATCACGGATTTCACGCAGGTTGAATGTCGCCAGCTCATCCGCTGAACTGCCACTCAGTTCCAGGTCCTTTGCCGAGATCTGCTTGTGCTCAGCCATGATTACCGCGCGCTTGACGCGGTTTTCCAGCTCGCGCACATTGCCTGGCCAGCCATAACTCTCAATGGCTGCCATCGCATCCGGGCTGAAACGATGCCCCTTCTTGCCCTGCTGATTGCTGATGCGCTCCAGGAAAACCCGCGCCAGCAACAACGCATCACCTTCGCGCTCCCGCAGCGAGGGAATACTGATGGTTACCTCGCTGATCCGGTAATAAAGATCTTCGCGGAACTGGTCGGTGCGAATCAGTTCGTGCAGGTCCTTGTGGGTTGCGCACAGCACGCGCACGTCCACCGGTATTTCCTTGCGACCACCCACGCGCTCGATCACCCGCTCCTGCAGGAAACGCAACAGCTTGGCCTGCAATGATGGCGGCATATCCCCGATCTCGTCGAGAAACAGGGTGCCACCGGAGGCCGTCTCGATCTTGCCCGGCGTCTGCTTGGAGGCACCGGTGAAGGCACCCTTCTCGTAGCCAAACAGTTCGCTTTCCAGCAGGGTTTCGGGGATTGCGGCGCAATTGATCGCCACGAACCGGTGTTCGTGTCGCGAACTCAGCGCGTGCAGCGAACGCGCCAGCAACTCCTTGCCGGTACCCGACTCGCCGAGCAGCAGTACCGTGGTGTCGGTCGGTGCGACTTTTTCCACCGTACGGCAGGCCGTCAACATGGAAGCGCTGCTGGTGATCACACCCTCCAGCGGAGAGTTCGGCTGTTTGGAACTGAGGCGGCGGTTCTCTTCTTCCAGCTCATACACTCGATAGGCGCGGTTAACAATCAGCTCCAGCATGTCCGCATCGATCGGCTTGTAGAAAAAATCGTACGCACCCATGGCGACGGAACGCGTGGCGTGTTCACGATCGTTATTGCCGGTTACCACGATAATCTTCGTGTGTGGTGCGCGCTGCAGGATCTCACCGAGTAGCGAAAATCCCACGCTGGTGCCGTCGGCATCCGGGGGAAGTCCGAGGTCGAGCGTAATCACCGGGGGTTCATGTTGCAGCAGGGCAGCCAATGCCGTGTCGCGATCACCGGCAACCACCACATCATAATTCTCGAAGCACCAGCGCAACTGCGTTTGCAGTCCCGGATCATCTTCGACGACAAGAAGTTTTCTTTCAGGCATATCCATGTGCGCTTATATCGTCCCCTTGTCGGTATACTTTACACCACCTTCAGGCCGCTGCGCTAATGGGGATACGGATTCTGAATGTCGAACCCTCGCCGACCCGACTAATCACCTCGAGATTGCCGCCCATCTTGTGAATATAATCACGCGCCTCATACACGCCGATACCCATACCGGCCTTGCCCTTGGTGCTGTCAAACGGGCGAAACAGGCGCTCCCTGATGAACTGTTCATCCATGCCGGTGCCGGTATCCTGCACCTCGATAATGGCCCGGTCTGCACGCCTGAACAGTCGCACAATCACCTGACCGTTATCCGGAGTGGCATCCTGGGCATTGCGGATCAGGTGGCCAATAATCGCCATACAGCGGTCACGGTTGGCAAGTACATGGATACCGGCCACCTGGCAGTCCAGGCTGGGTGCCGGTCTGCCGCCTGACATGGTTTGCACCACCTCTCCCAGCATGGCACAAACCTCGATCGGGGTTGTTTCCTGCACCTGCATGCTGTCGCTACGCAGGTGCTCCAGCAGGCGGTTCATTTTCTGCACCGAGTTATCCACTGTGGCAATGGCATCTTCCATGAAGCGCGGATTACCCTTGTGCTTTGCCGCGTTGGTCACCACCAGAGACAACTGCGCCACCAGGTTCTTCAGATCATGCATGACATAGGAACTGAGCCGGTTGCAGGCCTCGAACTGGCGCGCTTCGGCCAGCGCCTTTGATGCCTCCAGCTGGGCCAGGTGGACTGCAGCCTGGCGCCCGGCGGTTTTCACCAGGTCAGAGTCTTCCCAGTTGAAATAGGTCTGCACCGGGGAGCGTGCCAGCACGATAAAGCCGAGCAGCTGATCGTGCACAATCAGCGGCACCACCAGCCAGGCACGCGGCATTTTTTCCAGCCAATCCGGCAGCACCAGGCCCTTATACAGTTCCGGATCACGCTCATACTCATCGATATCTATCAACCATTTCCGTGCCATCAGGAAGTCGATCAGCGGATGATCTGCCTCGACAACATCCTGCGCGGATATTTTCATTTGCCAGTTCGCGACGGGTTCGAAGCGATTCATGTTGCGCATCCACAACACACCACCGGGACTGTCGATGATCTCTGCAATCGAGTGGATGGCACGCTCGCGCAGGCGGTCATCCGGCTGCCCGGACGACAGCGTCTTTATGAAGCGCAGCCACTCGTCACGATAATCGTACTTGTAATGAAAGAAATGCTTGTTGATAAGGACACGCAGGCTGGCCCGCACGCGCCCCGAGAAAAACACCACCATCAGTATCAGGCCTGCGCCAAACAGGAAAATCACCTGTACGATGGTGCCCCATTCGCCACCGTAGTAGCGGATGTAGTAGCCACCCGCCCCCATGATCAGCAGATATAACCCGGCGGCCAGCAACGCCGTGGTATGAAACACCATGCGCCGGGATACAAAGATATCAAGTGACAGCCGCGGGTCACGCGCAATGGCAATGGCCAGCACCGGCACGACCAGTGCGTTGACGAAACCGCGCGCGTGCCACACCCCGACGTTCAGATCCTGAAACATCAGGGCATTCGAGTACAGGTAGAAATCGAAGGCGAACAGTACCCCCAGGCCAATACAGAGATATTTGGCGGCACGCCGTGATTCGATGTGCGCGTTGCGCATGATCTGTTCCACGAGCACCAGCCCGGCGACCGCAATTACCAGCAGGCCGGCATACAGGATGTTGATACCGAAAATGATCATGGCCTCCGGACCGGCCAGTAACCGGTAGAACACCATGCAAATCACAATAGCGGTATAGCCGGCGACAACAAGTGATGTATTGCGAAAACGCCGTTGCGCTATTTGCGTGTCGGTCACCGATGAGACGAGCACAAAGCCCAGAAACACTAGCCAGGAGAAACTGCGCAGGGGCTCGACAAGGTAGGCAAGGAATTCAGCCTGGTAGTAAATGGCAAGCGCGGTTATTGCCAGCCACAGGGTGCTGACGACCGACGCGTATTTCAGGGCATTCTTGTGGGAACGTCCTTGCTGGCCGGTCAACAGAACCAGGGAAAGGATCAGGAACAGCAACGCTCCTGATCCATAACTGATAACGCCAAAATTAATCACGCAAGGTTACCCGCCCCTTCATAGCACCGCCGTTCCTTACACACCCTCTCCCTCCGGGAGAGGGCCGGGGAGAGGGAGTCAATAACTGGCTTGATCCAAACCCCTCATCCTGGTTCCGGGTGTAGCTGCTCGTGGCGCTAAACCAGACTGGAAGGCTACTTATCGCGTATTTCCTCGTACACCTTGCGTGCCTCGTCGACTCCGGGATAGGAAAATTTCTGATCGACCGCCTCTGACAGTAGCTTGGCCGCAGCCCGCATGTCGCCCTGTTTGTAATACGCCATCCCCAGGTGATAGCGGAACACCGGCACCTTTGGCGCCTTCTCGACTACGCCGGACAGAACGTCAGCGGCCTTTGCATAATCACCGGACTGATAATAAATCCAGCCCAGCGTATCCTGCAGGGCAGGCTGCTCGCTATCCGCCAGCCGCAATGCCAGCTCCAGCGCCCTGCTTTTACTTGGCGCGTCGCTCCTGTGCTCGGATAACAGCACGGCGAGGTTGTTTACCGCGAGGAGGTTGTCGGGTGATTTCTCCAGCATTTTTTCATACAGGGAAATCGCGTCCTCGTATTTTTTCTGGCTCTCATAAATACCGGCCAGGCCCGGCGGGAAACGGGCGTCATCCGGTGCGGCTTCCATGCCTCGCTTGTAGGTATCGGCAGCAGCTTCCGGATTGCCCTGGCCGAGATGCACCGTTGCCAGGTTCAGCAGTAACCCCGCATCACCGGGGACAGCCTGCAGGCCCTGTTCGAGTGCCTGGATTCCACCGGCTGCGTTGCCCTGCTTGATCCGGCTGATTGCCAGCTGCCGGTAGACTGTCGCACTTTTCCGATTTACATCGAGCTGACGGGTAAATTCCTGTTCGGCGCTGGCAAAATCCTGCTTGGCAAGGTACGCACTACCGAGCAGGAAATGCGCAGCACGATGATCCGGTTCTGCCGCCAGCATAGCCTGCAGTCGCTTGATTGCCCCATCGGTATTTCCACTGGCGATCTCGACATTAACCAGCTCGGTCAGCGCCAGCAGCGAACCCGGCTCCCGCTGCAGCGCATCTTCAAACGCGGCAATAGCCTCCGGGTATTTCTGCTGTGACTTGTAAAGCCGGCCCTTGCCAAAGGCACCCAGGCCGGTTTCGGGGGAGGCCTGCTCGAGCTTGGTAAGCACAGCTTCAAGCTCTTCTGCATCTCCCTTATTGACAAGCAACTCCGCCTTTGCCTTTAAGGCCGAGGCATTGTTCGGCTCGATTTGAAGTGCCGCATTAACATGGTCCATTGCACTACCAAGATCACCACTATTCGCCTGGAACTGGGCTAGCCGAATCTGTGCATCAACGTTCTGTGGCTGCGCATCAACGGCCCGAGAAAGATTTTCCAAGGCCAGTTCTTCCTCGCCGTTTCCTTGATGGGCAGCAGCCAAAAATGTCAATGCGCCCACCGAATCAGGCTGGTCTTTCAGCACGGAGCGGAAGGTACCGATGGCCTCGGTATATTGCTTTTCCTGCAGTTGCAGGCGCCCCTTCAGCATCAATGCACTGCTGTCCTGTGGATTTTCAGCCAGGATTTCTTCCAGGAAGGTTT
>CAJQOV010000084.1 GCA_905480065.1 uncultured Gammaproteobacteria bacterium
CTCCTACAGCCAGATCAAGCACCCTGTAGGAGCGGTCATCGACCGCGATGGGCTCGGTGTGTGGAATTTTCATCGCGCTTGACAAGCGCTCCTACAGCCAGATCAAGCACCCTGTAGGAGCGGTCATCGACCGCGATCGGCGGTGCCGGGGTTGCGCCTGCACTAGGGCTTGATCATCACCAGCGTGCTTTCCACGTTACGCTGGCTGAGCAGGCGGCGTGCCTTGTTGAGTGCATCCAGATCATTGAACGGGCCGACCCGCACGCGGTGCCAGGTGTTCTTGTTGTCGATGGTGACTTTCTGGATGCTGGTTTCCAGTCCCAGCAGCGCCAGTTCGGCCTTGAAGCGGTCTGCCTGTTCGCCATTGCGGAACGAGCCAACTTGCAGGAAATACGTGCCGGGCTGCTCGACCTGCTTGACGCCCTGCTCGGGTTTGCCGGTGATCTCCTGCTCCGGCACCAGCACTTCCATTTCCGGCAGCAGCGTGTAGAAATCAAACCGCGGCTTCGGTGGCACGGGAATGACGTCACCGGTTTCCTTGCGTGCGTCGCGGGTATCCTGGGCCGGCGCTTGCTGCGACGGCATCGGCAGCGTCTCGCGCACGAACACCTGCTCCATCGGTTTGGCCTGCATACCGATGAAGATCAGGAACGCAATGAACAGGCCAATCATCAGGCCGGCAAACACGCCCAGCCAGGGAGAAATCCCGCTGCTCCGGCTGCGGTTGCGATGGGCGCGGTGCTTGTAGTCACGTGGCATGCCAGGTTCTCCGCTTACATGGTATCCGGCGCCGACACGCCAAGCAGACGCAGCCCGTTTTCCAGCGCCTGCCGGGTGGCCTCGATCAGGGCAAGCCGTGCATTGCGCAACGGCGCATTGTCGATAATGAAATTATGCGCGTTGTAATAGGTGTGGAAATCGTTTGCCAGTTCACGCAGGTAATGGGTGAGCTGGTGCGGCTCGTGGTTCAGTGCTGCGCTCTCCAGTACCTCCGGGTAACGCGCCAGGTTGACCAGCAGCAGATCTTCGTGGGGCTCGATCAGTGCGCCGAGGCTGGCGAGGCCGGCGGCGCGGTCCCACACCAGCTGCTTCTCTGCCAGCTTGCGAAACACGCTGCGCACACGCGCATGCGCGTACTGGATGTAATACACCGGGTTGTCATTGGACTGTGACTTGGCGAGGTCGAGGTCGAAGTCCATGTGTTGCTCGCACTTGCGCATGACATAGAAGAAGCGCGCGGCATCGTTGCCGACCTCGCGGCGCAGCTCGCGCAAGGTGACGAATTCCCCGGAGCGCGTCGACATCTGCACCTTCTCGCCGCCGCGGTAGAGGATGGCGAACTGCACCAGCAGCACGTCGAGCTTCGACGGGTCGTCGCCGAGCGCATCCAGCGCCGCCTTCACCCGTGGCACATAGCCATGGTGGTCGGCACCCCATACGTCGATCACGCGGCTGAAGCCGCGTTCCAGCTTGTTGGCGTGATAGGCGATGTCGGAGGCGAAGTAGGTGGTCTGGCCGTTGTCGCGGACGATGACGCGATCCTTCTCGTCACCGTAATCGGTGGAGCGGAACCACTGTGCGCCATCCTTTGCGTAGACGTGGCCGCTTTTTTTGAGGCGCTCCATGCAACGCTGCACGGCGTTGCTGTCGGACAATGAACGTTCCGAAAACCACTCATCATAGGTGATACCGAATTCTTCCAGGTCGCGGCGGATGTCATCCAGGATCGCATTCAGCCCGGCATCGAACACGCGCCGGTAGTCCCGGGTACCGAGTAATGACTTGATGCGCTCGATCAGGCCGTCGATGTGCAGTTCCTTGTCGCCACCGGCCGGTGCGTCGGCGGGTACGTCCTCGAACACGCTGGCCACCGGGTGACGCATGGCGTCGCCGCCCTCGCGATGCAGGGTCGCTGCGATGTCCCATACGTAGTCGCCCTGGTAGCCGTTGGCGGGAAACACCACGCTCTCGCCACACAGTTCGAGGTAACGCAGGTAGACGCTCGCTGCAAGGATATCCATCTGGCGGCCGGCATCGTTCACATAGTATTCACGATGCACCTTGAAGCCGACGGCGGCGAGCAGGTCGGCGACGGCGGCGCCGTAGGCGGCACCGCGGCCATGACCGACATGCAGCGGCCCGGTCGGGTTGGCGGAAACGAATTCCACCTGTATGCGTTGGCCTGCGCCAAGCGTGCTGCGGCCGAACTCGCTGCCCTGTTGCAGTGCACTGCGTACCACGCCGTGCCAGGCATCGCTGCCGAGGTAGAAGTTGATGAAGCCGGGGCCCGCGATCTCGATCTTCGCCACGCCATGGTCGGCCTGCATCGCACCGACCAGTTGTTCTGCCAGGTCGCGCGGTTTGCGGCGCGCCGGTTTTGACAGCGTCATGGCCAGGTTGGTGGCGTAATCACCGTGTGCTCGGTCACGCGTCCGCTCGACCAGAACCGTCGGTGCCAGGTCGGCTGGCAGCAAGTCGTCTGCTTGCAGGCGGGCGACTGCGGCGGTGAGTTTCTGTATGAGGATTTCTTTCACGGAATCAGGATCAATGGGGTCAGAGTCGATGGATTTTTTGATCGCCCGGGTTCGCGCATGGTCGAGTTGCAAAAATCAATCGACTCTGACCCCTTTGATCACATGAGCCGGCTATTATCCGTTACCCCGGTGATCTTGCAACCAAATCAATAGGTATCCGCGGGATCGACGTCCACCGACCAGCGCACCCGGCGCGTATCCGGGCTTTTTTCCAGTTCGCGGACCAGCCCGCCGAGCAGTTGCTGGAGGTCGGCACGCTGGTCGGACTGCAGCAATAGCTGGGCGCGATAGCGCCCGGCGCGCCGCTCCATGCTGGCCGGTACCGGACCCCAGGCCTCGACGCCGGTCCCGCCGCCCTGCCGGATACGTGCCTGTATGCCCTCCAGAAAACGTATCGGGGCGGCGGCATCCGTGGCCTCGGCGCGCAGCAGGGCCAGGTTGGTGAGCGGTGGCAGGTGCGCCGCCTTGCGCTCCGCGAGGGCAGCTGCGGCGAATGCCGGGTAGCCGCGCGTGACCAGCAATTGCAGCAACGGATGGTCGGGGTGGGCGGTCTGGATGATCACCTGCCCGGGCCGGTCCTGGCGCCCGGCACGGCCGGCCACCTGTACGATCAGCTGTGCCATGCGCTCGCTGGCGCGAAAGTCGGTGCTGAACAGGCCGTGATCCGCATCGAGGATGCCCACCAGCGTGACGTTGGGGAAGTGATGGCCCTTGGCCAGCATCTGCGTGCCGAGCAGGATCTGGCGCTGGCCAACGCGCGCCTGTTCCAGCAGGCGGTCGAGCGAGCCCTTGCGGCGCGTGGTGTCCCGGTCGATGCGCAGCCGCTCGACATCGGGGAAGCGTTCGGCCAGTGCCTGCTCGACCCGTTCCGTGCCCTGGCCCTGCGGGTGCAATTCGCTGCTGCCGCATTGCGGGCAGCGGGTGTCGACCGGGCGCTGGCTGCCGCAGTGATGGCAATGCAGTCGCCCGTCGCTGTGGTGCCAGGTCAGGCGGGCATCACAACGCCGGCACTCCGCGACCCAGTCGCAGTCGTAGCACATCAGGGTAGGGGCAAAGCCGCGCCGGTTCAGGAACAGCAACACCTGGCCAGCGCTGGCGAGATGCTGCTCGACCTGCTTCAGCAACAACGCGGACAGCCCGTCCTGCAGCACCTGCTGGCGCACGTCGATCAGGTGGAAGCCTGGCAACTCCGCGCTGCCGGTGCGTTCCGGCAACACCAGGTGCCGATAGCGTTGCTGTTCCACGTTGTAGAGCGATTCCAGTGATGGCGTGGCCGAGCCGAGCAGCACCGGCACTCCCAGCAGGCGCGCGCGCCATACGGCCAGGTCGCGCGCCGAGTAGCGAAAGCCCTCCTGCTGTTTGAGCGAAGCGTCGTGTTCCTCATCGACGATCAGCAGGCCGGGGTGTGCCAGCGGGGTGAAGATGGCCGAGCGGGTGCCCAGTACGATGGGCGCACTGCCCGCACCCGCCGCAATCCATGCATTGAGGCGGTCGCGATCGGTCAGACCCGAGTGCAGCACGGCCAGCGCTACCGGGAAACGTTGCCGGAAGCGCGTCACCAGCTGCGGGGTCAGGCCAATCTCCGGCACCAGCACCAGCACCTGCTGGCCACGCGCAAGTACCTGATCGATCAGGTGCAGATACACCTCGGTCTTGCCGCTGCCGGTCACGCCTTCCAGCAGGAAGGCGTCAAATTCACCCAGATGGGCCGAGACGGCATCCACGGCGCGTTGCTGGTCCGGGTTCAGTGCATGGGGAACATCCGGCGTGGTCGTGGCATGCAGCACGCTGTCGGGTGTGAAGGTTTCGATCCAGCCCTTGCCGGTGAGTGCCTGCAGTACGCTGGCCGGTACATCCAGCGCCGCGCGTTCGACACCCTGTGGTGCGCTGTGCAGGGCGGCGATGATCGCCGCCTGGCGTGGTGCACGCGCCAGCGTGTTCGGCTCGATGTCCCTGCCAGCAGCAGTGAGGCGGTACGCCACGACCGGGTTGCTGCTGGCCGGCTGTCCCTGGCGCAACAGCACCGGCAAGGCAGCGGCGAATGCCTCACCAATCGGGTGGTGATAGTAACGGCTTGCCCACGACACCATGGAAAAGATGTCGGCAGCAATAACCGGTTGTTCGTCGAGCACTTGCAAGGCGCGTTTGAGTTTTTCCACGGCGATATCGGTGTGCTCGACCACTTCCAGCAGCACACCGACGGTGGTGCGCCGGCCGAACGGTACGCGTATGCGTTGCCCTGCGTGCAGCGCTGCGGCGTGGCTATCGCGCGGCGCGAGGTAATCAAAACTCCGATACAGTGGTGTGCAAATGGCGATGCGCAGGATCGGCCTGTTCATGTTCTTCCTGTCCGCCATGGTCGCGGCGATGGGTTCAATGTTAGCGACACAGTTTGAGAACAACCCTTACCATAGTGAGCTAACTCCTTCATCTGATTAAGGGGTAGTTGTTATCCACAAAAGCTGTGGATAACTCTGTGGACTAATTGGGTGAAAGCACACCAAATGCTTATTTTTCCAGCATCCGCGTTAAATTGGCTAATTTTTAACCATTATAGAATAACTTTATAAAACAGTTATTTAAAGATATTTATAAGTTGCTAATATAGTCATAAATCTATTTGCCCGGGGTGCCGACCCGCGCCAGGGCGGCTGTGCATAAGCGGCGCGACAATCCCTGCAAATCAACCGTCAATAAATTGTGATTATTTGGCCATGAGCATGCCCTGAACAGGGGGTTTTGCACCAGAATGATGCGGGCAGGGCTCCGCCATGCGGTGTCCGCATCATAGCACTGCCGCACCGGGACCACAGGCCGCGAAGGTCACCGCCAGCCCGCGGTGTGCAAGTCCGCCGGGAGCCTCTCCGGCCGTTCGCGAACGGCCTGGTGCCTGGGCATATTGCGTTGGGTGGTGTCTTGCGCACTTGCCGTCGCTGCCGACGCGGTCTGTGCAAGTCTCTGCCACGATGCATAGCTTTGCGCGCGTGGCACGGCAGCCGGGAAAATACAGACCTGCGGCGGCGCTACAAGGTCTTGACCGCCTGGATCAGTTCGCTCGTCATGGCCTGGCCGTCACCGTACAGCATGCGGGTGTTATCGGCGAAGAACAGCGCATTTTCGACGCCGGAGAAGCCCTTGCCCTGGCCACGCTTGATGACGATGACATTCTTCGCCAGGTCTGCATTGAGGATCGGCATGCCGTAGATCGGGCTGTCCGGGTTGGTGCGCGCGGTCGGATTGACCACGTCGTTGGCGCCGATCACCAGCGCGACATCGGTCTGCGGGAAGGCGGGGTTGATTTCGTCCAGGTCGTAGAGCAGGTCATACGGTACATTGGCCTCCGCCAGCAGTACGTTCATATGCCCCGGCATCCGGCCGGCCACCGGGTGGATAGCGAACTTCACATCCACGCCACGCTTGATCAGCAACTCGCTCAGTTCACGGATCTTGTGCTGGGCCTGGGCGACTGCCATGCCATAGCCGGGAATGATGACGACGCGTTCGGCGTACGCCATCATCACGCCGACATCGGCGGCATCGATCGGCTTCATGCTGCCGGTCACGGCCTCGGCCGCTCCCCCTTCTGCCGTGCCGAAGGCCCTGAACAGCACGCTGCCAATGGAACGATTCATCGCCTTCGCCATCAGCTGGGTGAGCAGGGTGCCGGCCGAACCCACCACGGTACCGGCGATGATCATGGCGGCGTTGTTGAGCACAAAGCCTTCAAAGGCGACCGCCAGCCCGGTCAGGGCATTGAACAGGGAAATCACCACCGGCATATCGGCGCCGCCGATCGGCAGGGCCATCATCACGCCATAGGCGAGTGCCAGCGCAAAGAAGGCCAGGATCAGGCCACTGCTGAAATGGCCCAGTACGATCAGGTAGATAGAAATACCGATCGACGCAGCCAGCAGTGCCAGGTTGAACACCTGCTGGCCGGGGAAGCGCAGCGGCTTGCGCGCCCAGCCCTGCAGCTTGGCGAATGCCACCAGCGAGCCGGAGAATGAAATCGACCCGATCAGCGCACCGGCGATGGCCAGCGCCAGGAAGCTGGTGGACGGGAACTCGCCCTTGAGCAGTTCCACGGCGGCAATCGCGCCTGCGGCACCGCCACCCATGCCATTGTAAAGGGCGATCATCTGCGGCATATCGGTCATGGCGACCTTCTTGCCGGACCAGAGTGCCAGTCCGCCGCCGATCGCAATCGCTACCGTCATCGGCAGGTAGTTATGCATGCCGGGGTGGAAGAAGGTGATCAGCGTCGCGACCAGCATACCGACCCCGGCCCAGACAATACCGTCGCGTGCCGTGACCGGTGAACTCATGCGCTTGAGGCCGAGGATGAACAGTACCGCAGAGACGAAGTAACTGATCTGGATAATCGTATCCATCACTTGGCCCCCCGCTTGCTGCTCCGGAACATTTCCAGCATGCGTTCGGTGACCACATAGCCGCCGACGGCGTTACCGGCGGCCAGCATGACACCGACGAAGCCGATCACCTGCTCCAGCGTGGAGTCTGCGTGACCCATGGCCACCATGGCGCCGACCAGCACGATACCGTGGACAAAGTTGGAGCCGGACATCAGCGGGGTGTGCAGGATGACCGGCACCCGGCTGATGATCTCGTAGCCGGTGAAGGCGGCAAGCATGAAGATGTACAGCGCGGTCATACCGGCGATCACAGGTCACCTCCCTCGATGCGCTGCCGGGTGAGCGCATGGTAGATTTGCCGGTCGCGGGTAAGCAGGCTGCCGGCGACGATCTCGTCCTCCCAGTCGGGCTTGATGGCACCGTCGTGGACGATCAGCGCCAGGAAGTTGTACAGGTTCTTGGCGTACATCTCGCTGGCATGCACCGGCATCATGGCCGGCACGTTGAGGGGTCCGTAGATCATGACCAGTTCGTGGCCAAAGGACTCGCCGGGGATGGTCAGTTCGCAGTTGCCACCGCTGTAGGCGGCGAGATCGATGATGACCGCGCCGGGCTTCATCTGTTCGACCATGGCGGTGGTGATGATCTTCGGTGCCGGCCGGCCGGGTACGCCGGCGGTGGAAATGATCGCATCGGCCTGCGCGACATGCTGCGCAAGTACTTCCATTTCCTGGGCTTTTTCCTCTGCGGACAGCTCGCGGGCGTAACCGCCTTCACCCACCGCGCTGACCTTCACATCGACGAACTTCGCACCCAGCGACTCGACCTGTTCGCGCGTTTCCGGGCGCACGTCGTAGGCCTCGACCATGGCGCCGAGGCGCTTGGCCGTGGCAATGGCCTGCAGACCGGCGACCCCGACCCCGATGATCAGCACCTTGGCCGGGCGGATGGTGCCGGCGGCGGTAGTCAGCATGGGGAAAAAGCGGGCAGTGAGGTTGGCCGCCATCAGCGCGGCCTTGTAGCCGCCAATGGATGCCTGGGACGACAGCGCGTCCATGTTTTGCGCGCGGGAGATGCGCGGGATCAGTTCCATGGCGAAGCTGGTGATGTTGCGGTCACGCAGCGCAATGATGCGATCATCGTTCTCGTGCGGGTGCATGAAACCGATGACAGTGGCGTCTTCGCGCAGCAGGCCGACGTCTTCCACGGCAAGCGGGTTCACAGTCAGCACGATATCGGCATCGCCCAGCAGTGCGGCCCGGTCTGCCACGATCTCGGCCGAGGTGTAATCGCGGTCGCGGTAATAGGCAGGGCAGCCGGCGCCGGCCTGGAGCCGGACCTGGACACCCTGTTTAACCAGCTGGTCGACGACGGCGGGAATCAACGCCACGCGGCATTCGCCGGGGGTCGTTTCATGCGGCACAGCGATACGTATCGGCATAGCGAACTCCTATGCGACTTGTCGTGCTGTCAGCCCGGGGCAAGTTACATGATGGTTGTTGACTTGTGGCCGGTGAGGCGGATGAACAGCAAAACCCCGACCGGTGCAGGAATACTAGTCCAACTCAGGTGGGAAAAAAAGTGATGGATTAGATAATTTTTCGGGCTGTGATGCAGGGAGGCAGACGCAACTATCGATATGGGCAGGGGAATTGGATCAATTGCGACTGCCCGGCTGCTGTGCCACAAGTACCCTCTCCCTCCGGGAGAGGGTTGGGGTGAGTGGGTCCCGTCACAACAGCGGCCTGAATTTAGACCCCCTCATCCTGACCTTCTCCCGGAGGGAGAAGGGACGCATGGATTACGGTACAAGGGTTGGGGTTGGGGTGAGGGGGCCCCGTCACAACAGCGGCCTGAAATTCGATCCCCTCATCCTGACCTTCTCCCGGAGGGAGAAGGGACGCATGGATTACGGTACAAGGGATAAATGGGGTCGGTGTCGATTGATTTTGATCCCCGTGACTTGCCGGTTATTGAGCTGCCAAAAAATCAATCGACACCGACCCCATTTATCACCGATCTCAGGCGCCCATGCCCATGTTGATGTAGCCGGTCGGGCAGACCTCGGCGCAGATGTGGCAGCCGATGCAGCGGTCATAGTCGGTATATACATAGCGCCCCATGGTGGCCTGGTCTTTCGGCACACGCAAAACGGCATCCTGCGGGCAGTAAATCACGCAGTTGTCACACTCGAAGCACATGCCGCAGCTCATGCAGCGTTCCGCTTCATCCTGTGCCTGTACTTCCTCCAGTCCGCGGAACCGTTCCGCGAAATGGCCCAGCACCTCGTCGGCGCCAACGCCGGTTTCGACGCGCTGGTTGCGCGGGGTAAAGGGGAAGTGCCCGAGGTAGAGCTTGTCGTGCGGGATGATCTCGCTCTGCGAGCGGTCTTCGTAATTGTGCACGGCATACGCCGCGGTATCGGTGCCCCATTCCTGGGTCTTGCCGTAGGCGACCGGTTCCAGGCTGGTTTCGCGCAGCTTCTCCAGGAGATTGAAGTGATGCACGTCCACTTTCGGGCGGCGACCGGCTTCGGCATGGCGCAGGTAACGATC
>CAJQOV010000085.1 GCA_905480065.1 uncultured Gammaproteobacteria bacterium
CATTCTCACCGCCGCTTACCTGCCACCAGTCATCAATCTCGTGCTGTTCTGCGATGCCTTGCAGGGTATCAAGATGACCCGGATCCGCAATGATCTCGATAATTTTCATGTCTCACCGGAGACTACGGGCGCTGCAGCGCCGAATCGACCTTGTTACGCACAGCCTTTCCCTGCAGCAGTTCAATCAGCTCGAGCGCAAAATCCATGGCCGTGCCCGGGCCGCGCGAGGTCACTACAGTGCCATCAACAACCACCGGCTGTTCACGGTAGTCAATGCCGTTAATGGCGCCGACATCGAGTGCACCGGGAAAACTGGTCGCGGCCCGGTTGTCGAGAACCCCGGCGCGTGCCAGTACCCGCGGTGCAGCGCAGATCGCGGCAGTATATTTGCCTTGATTCGCCATGCGCCTGACGAGATCGATAACGCGCGGATCGTTCGCCAGGTGGTCGGCACCCGGCAGCCCCCCCGGTAACACCACCATGTCATAGTCCTGAGTCAAGGCCTGATCCAGCGTCATGTCGGGAACCAGCACCACACCCCGCGAGGCGTGTACCGGCAACTCATCCAGGCCTGCGCTCACAACCGTTATCCCTGCGCGCCTCAGCAAATCGATGATGGTGACGGCTTCCAGTTCCTCACAGCCTTGCGCTAGCGGGACGAGTACGTTTGCCATACCTGCCTCCTGGCCTTCTGAAGTTCGATCAATTCAGCAACCGGCACCAGCCGGACATTCAGCTGATCGAGCCGTTGCAGTTCCTCGGTCAGTACGTCCAGTGTAGCAGGGTAGGGATGTCCAATCGCGATGGCAGTGCCATCACGGCGCGCTATCCCGATCAGGCGCCGGAATTGCATCCGGATCGCATCGGGGCTGGCCACGTTGTCGAGAAATACATTTCGTTCGCTGTTCGGGATGCCATATTCGCTGGCGAGCTGCCTTGCTACTGTCGCCGTGGTGGTTCTGCTGTCGATAAAAAACAGCTTGCCTGCCTCACTGGCAGCCTGCATCAGCCAGGCCATGTTGCCCGGATGCCGGGTCAGCAGACTGCCCATGTGATTATTGAATCCGCTGACGTATGGCACTGCGGCGAGTTCACGGGTGAACGTATCACGGTACTGCCGGTTGGTCATATCTACTGTCAGCAAACCGGCTTCACGCGCTTCCTGAAGCGGGCCGCTGGCCTGCATCGGCAGATGCAACATGACTTCCTTGTCACGTGCATGCGCCTGCCGCGCCAGTTCCGCAGTGTAGGGTCCAAACGGGAAAAAAGAACAGGCCACCGGCCCCGGCAAATCGACTGCACGGCTGCCGCTGCCACGCTGATTACCGAGGTCGTCGATAATCAGCGCGATAGCGGGGGAGTTATCATTCGTTGCGGCAATCACGCCGGACGAGATGCCGGCGAGGGAAAAACACAATGCAGCCAGTAGCAACCCCGATGCCGTGTGTGCGCGCACCGGTGCCTGCCGGTTACTGCATGCGTGCCTGGAGTATGGCCAGACCCTTCAGCAGGTTCTGTGCCTCGTAGAGCATATAATCGTCATTCAGCAACTTGCCGGGGTCACTGGTTTCGGCGTCTTCAACATCCTTCTTGCCTGCCTTTTTCTGCTTGCTGCCATTCTCCAGGTGATTGGAGAGATTAACCTCTTTCAATGGCTCGATGTCTCGATCCACGGTGGCGACCTGTACCGGCTGTAACTCGATATCCGGCGTGATTCCTTCCGCCTGGATGGAACGCCCGGACGGCGTGTAATAACGTGCCGTGGTGAGCTTCAGTGCGGTGTCGCTGCTCAATGGCAGAATGGTCTGCACGGAACCCTTGCCGAATGTCCTGGTGCCCATGATGATCGCACGCTTGTGATCCTGCAGCGCACCGGCGACGATTTCCGACGCCGACGCAGAACCCTGGTTAACCAGCACCACCATGGGCGCACCATCCAGGATGTCATCCGGGGTGGCATTGAAACGCAGTTTCGAGTCGGCAATACGGCCTTCTGTATACACGATCATGCCCTTGGTGAGGAATGCATCGGAGACGGCAACAGCCCCGTTAAGCACGCCGCCCGGGTTGTTACGCAGGTCCAGCACCAAACCCGACAGCTTGCCGCCGTTTTCCTTTTTCAGATCGTTGATTGCGTCCACCAGGTTATCCGCGCTCTTGGACTGGAACTGCGAAATGCGCAGGTAACCGTAACCGGGATCCAGCATGCGTGCACGCACACTCTTCACCTTGATCACATCACGCGTGATGGTGATTTTAATCGGCTGATCGAGCCCCTCACGAACGATGGTCAACACGATATCCGTACCCGGATCGCCACGCATGATCTTTACGGCATCGCTGAGGCTCATGCCCTTCACCGGCGTCTCGTCGAGCCTGATAACCAGGTCTCCGGCCAGCACCCCGGCACGCTGGGCCGGCGTATCGTCGATCGGTGCGATCACCTTGACGAATCCGTCCTCCATGCCGACCTCGATACCCAAACCACCGAACTGCCCGGTCGTGCCAACCTGCAAATCGGTAAATTGCTCGGCATCAAGATATGAGGAATGAGGATCAAGACCGGTCAGCATGCCACGGATGGCGTTCTCTATCAGTTCCTTGTCATCGACCTCGACCACGTAGTCATTTTTGATGCGGCCGAATACATCACTGAATATGCGCAGCTCCTCGACCGGCAAGGTTGCCTGGGAAGCCTCGCGTTCGGCAAAAACACCATGCCCGATCGACAGCAACACACCCGCCATCAAACCGGTAATGAGGAGAAAATAATTCTTTAATGTGGGTTTCATCGGTTAAGTCCATGGTGCGTTGGGCAATTACTTTCCGCGCCAGCTGCCGGCCCCGGCGCTGTCACGGGAAATGTTAACAATATCACAGTGTTGTCATGGGCGGTATCGGCCAGCAACAGAAACGCTTGACCACTTGTAAATTTCATTGCCCGACGATGAGACCGTCGGAGCAGTGATAAATTCAGCACCCCCGGGAAATTCATTGACGCCCGGCCTGCTGTGGCGACGGCTGCCCCTTGAACCAGGCCGCCGGATTGACCGGCTGGCCATCCTTGCGCAATTCCAGGTATACCCCGGTGCGTGGCTGGCCGCCGCTATTGCCGGTCGCTGAAACGACTTCGCCTTGCTCAACCCACTCGCCGACGGCCTTGAACAGGCTGCTGTTTTCACCATACAGGGTCATATATCCGGAACCGTGATCAATGATGATCAGCAGGCCAAAACCTCTTAGCCAGTCTGCAAATGCGATACGACCCCGCGCCACCGCGCGCACTTCGGCTCCGGCCGGTGCACTGATATGTACCCCGCGCGAGGTCATTTGACCGGACGCCTGGCGCGCACCGTACGACATACTGACCCGACCGCTCACCGGCCAGCGCAGCTGTCCCTTGAGCTGGTGGAGGCTTTTGCTCGATCCCGGGACGGACGGGATATCCCGCATCGCCTGCTGCAGCGACTGAACCAGTTGATTGACGCGCTGTTCGTCCTGCTGCAGCTGTACCAGCTGCGAATTACCGGATTGCAGTTTTTGCTGCAGGCTATCTACCAGTTTGCCCTGGGTCTCCTGCTCGTCCGCGAGCAGTGCCGCCTGTTGCTGTTGTTGCTGCTGTAATAGTGCAATGTGAGCTTGCTGGTCACGCACCTCTTGCCCGGCGTCCTGCAGCGCCTGTAGCGAGGTGTTATAGACCTCCATCCGTTGTGCGCGCGCGCGCGCAAAATAACCCTGGTATGCCAGCATGCGTCCGATACTTGCAGGGTCTTCCTGGTTCAGCAGCAATTTGATACGTTGCTGCCGTCCTCCCATCCATGCCGCACGCAGTTCACGTTCAAGGATGCTGCGTACAGCAGCAAGCCGTGCATGTGCCGCGCCGCGTTGTCGCTCAAGTTCGGCCAGCCTCGCAGCGGCTGCATCGGCATCCCGCTCCAGACGGCGCATTTCCTTGCGAATGGCGCCAATGGCCTTGTCGGTTTTTTCCAGGATCTGCTGCTGCGTATCGTGCTCACCGCGCACCGCATCCAGCTCTTTTTTAAGCGCCGCGATGCTGGTGCGCAATTCGAGCAACTTGCCGGTTTCGACATCGATTTTTGCCGGCTCCGCGCACCATGTCATTGCCGGCATGAGCAATGCGACAACTAGCAGAAGCTGCAGCATGGAAAAACCGTGCGCTGGAGAACTCGAGTTGATGATCCTGTGCAGCCCTGCAACCACAAGAAGACAACGTTGCGTGTCAGCCATGCAGCTTCGCTGTGGTGGCAACCACGGCATCTGCTGCTGGTTCAGTTTGCAGGGAAACCAGCGGTGTACCGGTCATTTCCGGTGGTGTCTCCAGATTCATCAGGTACATCATGCTCGGCACGATATCGGACAGTGCACCGTTTTCAGCCATGACAGCCGGTCGTCCAACATAGACGAGCGGCACCAGATTGCTGGTGTGCGCCGTATGCGCCTGCCCGGTTTGATCGTCCTGCATCTGCTCGGCGTTGCCATGGTCCGCCGTCACCAGCATTTCACCACCCGCCGACTGCAACGCCGCCAAAATCCGGCCCATGCAGACGTCAATGGCCTCGATGGCCTTGACCGCCGCATCGAACTTGCCGGTGTGGCCGACCATGTCGGGATTGGCAAAATTACAGATAATCACATCGTAAACGCCACCCTTGATGGCACTCACCAGGTGATCGGTCAGCTCTACCGAACTCATTTCAGGTTGCAGGTCATAGGTAGCCACCATCGGCGACTTGACCAGTATCCGGTCTTCCCCTTCAAACGGCTCTTCGATACCGCCATTGAAGAAGAAAGTGACATGCGCATACTTCTCCGTTTCTGCCAGCCGCAGCTGGCGCAGGCCGTGACTGGACAGGTATTCGCCAAACACGTTTTTCAGCCGTTCAGCGGGATAGGCCACGCTCACGTTGAAATCTGACTTGTATTCCGTAAGGCTGACGAAGCTTCCCAGCTTCGGGATTACTGCGCGCGTGAAGCCGTCAAAATCGTCCTCGATAAACGGTCGTGTGATCTGCCTGGCACGATCGGAGCGGTAATTCATGAAGATAATCACATCACCATCGCGGATCCGGACCGGTTTTTCTCCCGCGGGGACGATCGCGGTCGCCTTGACGAACTCATCACCTTCGCCACGCGCATAGGCCTGTTCCAGTGCCGTCAGTGCATCCGGTGTTACATACTCGGCCTTACCCTGCGTGATCAGGTCATAGGCCGACTGGATGCGTGGCCAGTGATGGTCGCGATCCATGGCAAAGTAACGCCCGATAACCGAGGCAAACCGACCCGCATGCAAGCGGTCGAATACCTCCTGCATGGCACGAATCGAGGCTTCCGCACTGTTTGGCGGGGTATCACGGCCATCCAGAAAAGCATGCAGATAGACCTGCTTTGCACCACGCTGCACCGCCAGTTCCACCATCGCGTGGATGTGTTCTTCATGGCTGTGCACACCACCGGGAGACAACAGCCCGAGGACATGCACGGCATGGTCGCCAGCAACGGCCTTGTCCACGGCATCGGTCAGCGTCAGGTTGGTAAAAAACGAGCCGGTCTTGATGGCACGGCTCACCCGCGTAAATTCCTGGTAAACCACGCGACCTGCACCGAGGTTCAGATGACCTACTTCGGAGTTGCCCATCTGGTCGGCCGGCAACCCGACCGCGGCACCTGAAGTGCGGATGAGGGTATGTGGAAATTCCTTCCACAGCCTGTCCCAGACCGGTTTTTTGGCGGCCGCAATGGCATTATGCTTCGCTATTTCGCTGTATCCCCAGCCGTCGAGTATGACCAGGACCATGGGCCTTGCGGCGCCTTTCAGTACTGCATTGTGCTGTTGCTGTTCATTCATAGATCTGGAAAGAGTCTAAGCTAATCCTTGGCAACGCGCCATCTCTTGACGCCTGCCTGAGCTGGTGTAAAGGCCGGGAGCCGAAGCTAAATCCACAAAGCGGCAAACGTTGTTTGCCTCTGGCCGGGACGGCTTATTATTGTATAATGTTTTAGTAATGAATGCAGTAAACCATCTACAACATAATACGGTTCAAGGGGCACAAATGGCAGCTAGTAATGAAGCACTGATTACCCGTGCGGAAGATATTGACCGTGCATCGCGCTCCCTGAAGGCGATGTCACACCCGCTACGACTGAAAATTCTTTGTACACTGGGTGACCAGGAAATCAGCGTTCAGGATATTGTAGAACGCGTCGGTACTTCGCAAAGCAATATCTCGCAGCACCTGGCAATCCTGCGCGACAAGGGAATTCTCGCTTCCAGAAAAGATGCCAACCGCGTGTATTACCGGGTTGGTGATGCGCGCACACTGCGACTGATCAGCATGATGCGCGAAGTATTCTGCACCCGACCCTGAAACAGGATTTACCATGCCGGCAGCCAACAAAACTCCGGCATGATAAAAAACCGTACCTGCAGCAAACACCTGACGGACCATGGACATCAACCAGCTCATAGAATTCAGTGGTAATCATTCATTACTGGTGATGGCGCTGTTCGCCATACTCGCCCTGCTGGCAGCAGACACGATACGCCGCAGACTGTCAGGAATAGCGGATGTGGAGCCCCGCGAGGCAACTCGTCTGATAAATACTGAAAACGCAGTCATGCTGGACATGCGCAGTGAAGAGGAATTCCACAAAGGTCATATTGCCAATGCCATCCACCTGGATACCCCGCAAAATATCAGCTCGAAGCTGGAGAAATTGCGCGGCAAGCCGGTTATTGTCTACTGCAACACTGGCAACCGGTCAGTCGGAGTGTGCGGCAAACTGCACAAACAGGGTTTTGAGCCCGTCTATAACCTCAAGGGTGGAATCGCTGCCTGGCAAAAGGCCGAGCTTCCTGTTGCAAGAAAATCATAGCTACACTGCAAAACTGCCTGTAACCATAAATCCAGGACAACAATATGGCCGAAAGTGACACACAGCCCTCGTCTGCCGAGGAAAATAATGCAGTACTCCAGCCTAAGAGAATCTATGTAAAAGACGTTTCTTTCGAGACGCCGAATTCGCCGGAGATATTCAAAAAACAATGGGAACCCGCACTTGGTATCGACATCGGACAGAAAGCAGTCGAGCTGGGCGATGATTTTTATGAAGTGACCCTTACACTGACCGCAACCATGAAATGCGCTGACTCCACCGCTTACCTTGCCGAAGTTCAGCAGGCTGGAATTTTTTTGATCAAGGGTATCAGTGAGGATAAATTACTGCATATCCTGAACATATATTGTCCACGCATGCTTTACCCGTATGCCTGCTCAGCCGCAACCGAGCTCGTTGCACGCGGTGGATTCCCGCAACTATTACTCGCCCCGGTCAGCTTCGATGCCATCTATCGTCAACGACAGGCAGAAGCGCGAGGCGGCGATAACAACGCCTGACACCGCTGCCCACAGCTATGGCCGGCACTTTCTCCAGACAGCCCTTGCATTGCCGAGCGAATGAATCCTGAAGCAATCAGCATACTGGGCGCCGGTTCCTGGGGTACCGCACTGGCTATAGCCCTGGCGGCCAACAACAGGCCTGCCTGCCTGTGGGGACATGAACCCGGGTTCATGCAGACGCTGGCAAAGGATCGTGAAAACCATAGCTTTCTGCCCGGCATCCCGTTTCCCGCAAAGCTGATCATTGAAACGGAGCTGGCTGATGCACTGGGCTTCAGCCGCGACATCCTGCTGGCGGTACCGAGCCATGCATTCCGCGAGGTACTCCTCAATGTAGCCCCGTTGCTGCGCCCCGATGCACGCATTGCCTGGGCGACTAAAGGTCTTGAGCAGGGCAGTGGAAAATTCATGAGTGACGTGCTCGAAGAAGTGCTCGGCACGCGCCACCCGACTGCCGTGGTTTCCGGACCGACCTTTGCACTGGAAGTTGCTCGCGGCCTGCCGACGGCACTGACCGCCGCATCCGCCAATCCCGTATTTGCGAACGCACTTGCAGAAAGGCTGCATGGTGATGCCATGCGCGTTTACACCAGTGATGACGTCCTCGGCGTGCAACTGGGTGGTACCGTCAAGAACGTGCTGGCAATCGCTTCCGGCATCACCGACGGGCTTGCACTCGGTGCCAACAGCCGCGCCGCGCTCATTACCCGTGGCCTGGCGGAAATCATCCGGCTCGGTGACGCGATGGGCGCACGTCGGGAAACGCTCATGGGTCTGTCCGGTGTTGGCGACCTCATCCTGACCTGTACCGACGACCTGTCCCGCAACCGGCGCCTGGGCCTGGCCCTGGGCAGAGGAACTTCTCTGGATATCGCGGTCAGCGCAATCGGACAGGTGGTCGAAGGCTTCAATACTGCGCGCGAGGTGGTACAACTGGCCCGGAAGTACCGGGTGGAAATGCCGATTTCGGAACAGGTATTTCAGGTACTCCATGAAGGACTCGCGCCGCGACAGGCCGTGCAAAACCTGCTGGCACGCGATATCCGCTCAGAGTGAATCCGCAGAACCGGCAAATCCGTGTTGCCGCCATGCTTCATAGACCAGCACAGCAACCGCGTTGGAAAGATTCAGGCTGCGGCTGTCCGGTCGCATCGGCATACGCAGTACCTGATCGGCGCCCAGTTCTTCCAGTATCGTTGCCGGCAGGCCGCGGGTTTCCGGTCCGAACAGAAATGCGTCATTGGGCTGGAATCGAACATTTGCATAGCCGCGAGTGCCTTTGGTCGAAACACCCCACAACGTAGCCGGGCGCACCTGGTCCAGGAACCGGTCAAGGGAGCTGTATTCGCTGATGCTGGCAAACTCGCGGTAATCAAGTCCTGCGCGACGCAGGCGGCGATCATCGAGCTGGAAACCCAGCGGATGTACCAGGTGCAGGGTGCTGCCGGTGTTGGCACAAAGGCGTATGATATTGCCGGTGTTCGGGGGGATTTCCGGCTGGTAGAGCACAACGTGAAACATTTTCTGTTCCTTGCTGACGCTTATGACTGATACCGAGCAAAAAAAACTCAGGATGGATTACTGTGGCATGCCATTTTCCACGCCGCTGGTACTACTGTCAGGTTGCGTGGGATTCGGTGAAGAATATACACGCGTGGAGGGCTTTTCCAACCGGGATGTCGGCGCAGTTTGCCTGAAGGGTACAACGCTGAAGCCGCGTCTCGGCAACCGGCCGCACCGGATTGCCGAAACACCAGGCGGCATGTTGAACGCCATCGGGTTGCAGAATCCGGGCACCGATTATGTCATCAACACGATTTTGCCGGCACTCGATTTCAGCGAGACGCGATTCATAGCCAATGTATCCGGCTCCACGGTAGAAGAATACACCGAGGTTACTCGCCGCTTTGATGATTCGCCCATTGACGCCATCGAGATCAACATCTCCTGCCCCAATGTGAAGGAAGGCGGCGTTGCATTCGGTAATGACCCGGACATGTCCGCACGCGTAGTGGCAGCCTGCCGCGCCGTTACCGGCAAGCCCCTGATCACCAAGCTGTCACCGAACCAGACCGACATTGCCGAAAATGCACGGCGCTGTATCGAAGCGGGCACGGATGGATTCGCCGTGATCAATACACTGATGGGTATGACCATCGATATCGAGTCACGCAAGCCGGTAATCGGCAATAACCAGGGCGGCCTGTCCGGACCTGCCATCAAACCGGTGGCCCTGCTCAAGGTTCACCAGGTTTACCAGGTGTGCAGGCCGCACAATATCCCGATTATTGGCCAGGGCGGCATTACCACCGCCAGCGATGCCATTGAATTCATCATCGCCGGCGCCACAGCCGTTGGTATCGGAACTGCACTGTTCTACGATCCGCTGGTATGCACCAAGATCAATGACGGCATCCTCGAATACCTGCAACGCCACCGCATCGAACACCTGCAATCGCTGGTCGGAAGCCTGACGCTGAATCACAACACCAGCGCCTGCGCCGGCTAGACAATATTCAATTCAATCCCAGCTCCTTGATCTTGCGCGTCAGGGTATTACGGCCCCAACCCAGCAATTTCGCGGCATCCTGGCGACGCCCGCCGGTTTGCTGCAATGCCGTTTCGATCATTATCCGCTCAAATGCCGGCATCGCATCATCTAGCAATCGATGTGTGCCGGAAGCCAACTGCTGTTGCGCCCAGTGACGCAATGTCGCCTGCCAGTCACCACCTGCAGTAACCGCGGCACTGGCTGAACCGATCAGGTCATCGGGCAGATCATCCAGGTGTATTTCCTTGCCTGGCGCCATCACGGTAAGCCAGCGGCACAGGTTCTCCAGTTGCCGGACATTGCCAGGCCAGGCCAGCCTGGTCAGCGTGGCGTTCACTTCAGGCATCAGTGTCTTGGATTCAACATCCAGTTCGGTTGCTGCGCGCGCCAGGAAGTGCTGCATGAGCAAGGGAATATCTTCACGTCTTTCCCGCAACGGCGGGATTCTGATACGAATAACATTCAAGCGGTGAAACAGGTCTTCACGGAACCGGCCATCACGCACCAGTAACTCCAGATCCTGGTGCGTGGCGGCAATGATGCGCACATCGACTTTCTTCGGAGTGTGCGCCCCGACCGGATAAAATTCGCCATCGGCCAGCACGCGCAATAGCCGGGTCTGCAACTCGGCCGGCATATCGCCGATTTCATCGAGCATCAGGGTGCCGCCGTTGGCTTGTTCAAATCGACCGATACGTCGATTCTGCGCACCGGTAAATGCACCTCGCTCATGACCGAACAATTCGGATTCCAGCAGATCCCGCGGTATGGCCGCCATGTTAAGCGCTACGAAAGGCATGCCGGCGCGCGCGCTATGCCGGTGCAATGCCAGTGCAACCAGTTCTTTTCCCGTGCCGGATTCACCGTTAATCAGCACGGTAGCATTGGACTTTGACAGGCGTCCGATAGCGCGAAAAACTTCCTGCATGGCAGGAGCCTTGCCAATAATTTCCGGAGAGGTTTCCGCATCACCAGGACTGGCCTCACCCGTCTGCCGTGATCGCGCCTCCAGCGCACGACTGACGAGCGCCACGGCGTCATCCACATCAAACGGTTTGGCCAGATATTCGAAGGCGCCGCCCTTGTACGCCGATACGGCGCTGTCAAGATCGGAATGCGCCGTCATGATGATGACCGGAAGTTGCGGATAGCGCTCGTTGATTTGCTGAAGCAACTGCAATCCATCCATACCGGGCATTCTTATATCAGTAACGACAACCGCCGGTTCTGCCCTGTCGATGGCCTGCAATGCCTCGGCAGCAGAGGCAAAACTCACTACCGGAAAATTAACTGCATTGAGCGCCTTCTCCAGTACCCAGCGTATCGAACGGTCATCGTCGATAACAAAAATTTTGTCGCTGTGTGTCATGCAATATCTTCCAGTGGTATCAGGATGGTGAATGTCGTTTCACCAGGCTGGCTGGCGCACTCGATCAGGCCGTGATGCCGGCCGATCAGGGATTGTGCAATCGATAAACCGAGTCCGGTACCATCCGTGCGGTTGGTCACCATCGGAAGGAATATTTTCTTGAGCAATTCGTCATCTATGCCGGGCCCATTGTCGATAACCTCGATACGCGCCACCAGCCGATGCTTGCGGGTTCCGATGTTGAAATTACGCAGAATACGCGTACGCAGCACTATTTCGCCGTTACCGGCAAGTGCCTGACTGGCATTGCGCACGATATTGAGAATCGCCTGTATCAGCAGGTCGGGATCTGCGTACAAATCGGGCAAACTGGGATCATAGTCACGCAAGATGTTCAGGCTTTCGCCAGACTCTGCCAGCACCAGCTCGCGCACCCGCTGTAATACTTCATGGATGTTGACAGGCTGCATGACCGGAAGACTGTTGGGGCCAAGCATTCGATCCATCAGCCCCTGCAACCGATCTGCTTCGCCAATGATGATGCGCGTGTATTCCTTCAGTGCATCGTCCTTGATCTGGCGCTCCAGCAGTTGCGCTGCACCGCGCAACCCTCCCAGTGGATTTTTGATTTCATGTGCCAGGCCGCGCACCAGTGCATGGGTGGCCTGCTGCTGATTGATCAGCGCTTCATCCTGCTCAACACGCAGGTGGTGATCGATCTGCCGCAGTTCGAGCTGAACGGTCTGCGATTCGATTACCGGGGTAAATGTGCAGTTAACCCGCAAGGCCTGGGCGTCAGGCAATTCAAGCAGGCACCCGCGCTTGCTGATTACCTGATGTTCCGTAAAGGCACGCGCCAGATGTTCGACCAACACCTCGGGGTTGACTAGCAGCGCATGAACCGACCTGCCACAGGCATGCCGTGCACTGTGTGCCAGCATGATCTCGCCGGCCTGGTTCAGATATACCAGCCTCAGCTCGTGATCAAACACCAGCACGGCGGTACTCAGATTATCGAGAACCTGCTCAGCGGGCGCAGCGGAATGTTGCGTAATGCTTGCCATGTAAGCTAACCGATGCAAGAAGCAAACCAATCTTTCATGCCCCGTGCTTGCCGACGAATATTCAAGTAAAATTTTGTAATACAATAAGTTACAGGTGCGTAAACGCGTTGGAGTCCGCGCACGGCAAGCGTTGACACCAGACAGTATGCACTATAATGGTGCGCAACAGCCAGCGCAGTCTTTGCGCAGGGAGGTATGGGGTGGCCAGGTAAGCCGGTCGGCCATGACGACACGGCGTGGCGGTGTAACCCGCTAGGGGGTGTAGCCCGGATTGTTGGGGTGGAGAATGGATGCCTTGTGCAGGTGAATCGTCACCGGAGTGGTGCTGATGAGCGCGCTGCCGTCGGCATCCAGTACAGACGCAGACAGCGTGTGGGTGCCCCGCTCAACGCCGAGAAAAGTGTTTGCCAGGCTCAGTTCCGCACTTCCATACGGTTTTCCGTCCAGATAGAACTGTACCTTGTGTCCGCTATCAATCTGCAACGGCGGTTTGGGAGAAACCGTCATTTTGACGTTGCCCTCATTATCCCAGAAGGAGGCCTGGTCCTCCGGGCTACTCACGGTGAAGCTTTTATAGGACACGCCCGGAGTCGGTGCTGCGGTCGTGCCCGATCCCGTAGTGGCCGTTGTAACCGGTGGCGGTTTGAAGGTGGTTAATTCCGGCAATTTTACCCGTTCCGCTCCCTGTGACGGTACGTCGCTAAAAATGATTTCGCCATCGCCGGTCACGGTCTTGTAGACATCCGCATGAGCCAGCGGCACGAACAGGGCGAGCAGGATAATACTGTTTTTCATAGCACCACCTTAGCCAGAACAAACCGTGGATGCAATACAGCCGGTCGGGCAATTTTGTGCGCCGGTCCACGGAAAACCTGTTTATTCCGGCAGAACAAACAAAAAAGCGCCCCGAAGGGCGCTTTCTGACAGCCGGTCGGTTACCCGATCAGAGGCTGTAATACATGTCGAACTCGACCGGATGGGTGGTCATGCGCAGGCGCGTGACATCCTTCATCTTCAGTTCGATATAGGCATCGATCGTGTCGTCACTGAACACGCCACCGGCGGTCAGGAACTTACGATCCTTGTTCAGCGCCTCCAGTGCCTGATCTAGCGCGTGGCATACCTGCGGGATCTTGTTTGCCTCTTCACGTGGCAGATCGTACAGATCCTTGTCCATAGCATCGCCCGGATCGATCTTGTTCAGGATGCCGTCCAGGCCGGCCATCATCATGGCCGAAAAGCCCAGGTAGGGGTTACAGGTCGGATCCGGGAAGCGCACTTCGATACGACGTGCTTTCGGATTGGGATCGAAGGGAATCCGGATAGATGCAGAGCGATTGCGAGCCGAGTAGGCCAGCATGACCGGTGCCTCGAAACCCGGCACCAGGCGCTTGTAGCTGTTGGTGCTCGGATTGGTAAAGGCGTTGATCGCGCGCGCATGCTTGAAGATACCGCCTATGTAGTACAGTGCCTGCTGGGACAGCCCGCCGTACTTGTTTCCCGAAAACAGGTTCTTGCCCGCCTTGGCCAGTGACTGGTGTACGTGCATGCCGCTGCCGTTATCCCCCACGATCGGCTTGGGCATGAACGTTGCGGTCTTGCCATAACCATGGGCAACATTGTGAACCACGTATTTCAGTATCTGGTTCATGTCGGCACGCTTTACCAGCGTGTCGAAACGGGTACCGATCTCGCACTGGCCGGCCGTTGCCACTTCGTGATGATGCACTTCAACCGGAACGCCCATCTCTTCCAGGGCAAGACACATGGCGCCACGCAGGTCGTGCAGCGAATCAACCGGTGGCACCGGGAAATAACCACCCTTGACGGTCGGACGGTGACCGATGTTGCCATCTTCGTAAACACGCTCGGTGTTCCAGGATGCTTCTTCGGAGTCAATCTTGCAGAACGACCCGCTCATATCGGCACCCCAGCGCACATCATCCAGGATGAAAAATTCCGGCTCCGGACCAAAGTAGGCCACATCAGCAATCTTGGTGGACTTCAGGTAGGCCTCGGCGCGTCGAGCAATGGAGCGCGGATCACGGTCGTAACCCTGCATGGTGTTGGGCTCGAGAATATCGCAGCGGATAATTATCGTTGCTTCGTCACTGAACAGATCCATCACGGCGGTGCTGGTATCCGGCATCAGTACCATGTCGGATTCATTGATGCCCTTCCAGCCGGCAATACTCGAGCCGTCGAACATCTTGCCATCCTTGAAGAATTCGGCCTTAACAATGCCGGCAGGGATCGTTACATGATGTTCCTTGCCGATGGTATCGGTGAAACGCAGGTCAACATACTTGACGTTATTGTCCTTGATATCTTTCAAAACCTTGGTTGCAGACATTACAACTCCTCCAAATCAACGGCGCAGAAAAAGTCTCCCGCCACAGGTGAAACCAGCCCCACTTGCAGCAGCCTCAAAAATCTCTCGATTCTTGTTCTGTAAAGAAGCAGGAATTATGCCACGTGATTTTTTGCCGGCATACGCAAATATTTCACGGGGTTAGGGTATTTACACCCCGCCCGACCGCACCACTATGGTGCGTTTTCTGCGGACTATGCACCATACAAGTGCCTATAATGCACTGGCGTAGACCTGCACGTCTCCAATATCTTCGGCACGCTGCGCGGCATTTTGCACGGCGGATGCACGCGCTGCGCGATCCGTTTCGGGCTCCGGTCGCAAGAACACGTCCACGTGGATCTTGCCATCCAGATAGTGCAAGACCACTCGCTCCACCTGATCATCGAGACCAGCCTCGCGCCATTCCCGGTGTAACCGCTCCAACACCTCGCCACGCATGGGTAGCTGATCACATGGTGACGCCTGTTCATCGTCTTCCGGGTCAATGTGGATGGTCACGTCGGCGACATGCTCGACCTGCTCGATAAGACGCGTGCGGACGCGCTCACCGATCTGGTGACCTTCCGAAACACTCAGCGAGGGATCCACCAGGATGTGCACATCGACCAGCGAATCGCTGCCACTGTAACGCGTGCGCAACATGTGGCAGGCGCGCACACCATCCACCGCAAGAATTGCCTGGCGGATCTCATCCACCATCGCCGGCTCCAGCGCCGTATCAATCAGTTCCTGCAGACTCTTCCACAGCAGGTCCCAGCCAATCTTTGCAATCATCAATGCGACTGCAATGGCGGCCACGCTGTCGAGATAGGGAAAACCGGCCATGGCGCCACCGACACCCACTACCACGATTACCGAGGAAATGGCATCTGTTCGACTGTGCCATGCGTTCGCAATCACCATGTTTGAACGCAGGCGGCGGCCGACGCGCACGGTATATTGATAGATCCACTCCTTGGATACAACCGATAGCAGTGCCGTCAGCAGCGCCCACAGTCCATGCCGGATGACTACATCGTTGTACATGCGCTCGAAGCCATCGATACTGATACCGACAGCCACGATGACCAGCGCAACGCCCAGCGCCACGGTAGCGACGGTTTCAATACGTCCGTGGCCATACGGGTGTTCGTCATCCGCCTCACGGTGCGCATGCTTGGCGGCAAACAGCACCAGAAAATCGGTGGCCAGGTCAGACAACGAGTGGATTCCGTCTGCGATCAAGGCATGCGAACCGGTGAGGATACCTACAACAATTTTTGCAACGCCCAGCAACAGATCGATCACCGAGCCAATCAGTGTGACCTTGCGGATTTCCTCGTAGCGCAGGGTGCGCGGATCCGGTATATGCGAGTGTGCCATTACAACTATTCCACCTGCTCGACTCGTATATCGATAATAATGTCACGATCATGCCGTGTAATGTTATATATAGTGTGACCGTGCACACGACACCACGCAGGAATGTCATGTAGCACACCGGGATCCGTACACAGCACCTGCAATTCGTCACCCGGCCGACACATTGCGATGGCATCCTGGGTGCGGATTACCGGCATCGGGCACAACAGGTTGCGCGCATCGACCACAACTTTGCTCACAGGTACCAGTCCACCGGAATATCGTCCACCGCCATCGGGGTGACGCGGATGATGTGCGCAGGATTCTCATTGTCGTTGACTTCCACCGTAACGCTGTCAGCGTCCCGACCCTTGCTGAAGCGCGCGGCAAGCCGCGCGGCGAATTCTATGTCATCAGCACCGACTTCACCGTCCAGCAACACCAGCGGGCCAACATGGCTGACCGGCAACAGATGTACAAAACGCTTGCGGTAGCCTTCCAGAAAATGGTTTTCGCCTTCTTCACGGCCGACGATCATCTTGAAGTGCGGACGCGGCCGCAGATGACGACCCACCTTGAGCAGCATGATGTCATCGAGTTCGTATTGCTTGCTGCCGCGCGTCTTCCACAGATCCGCAAGCTTTACCGAATATTGACGATCCGTGAGGAAACAACAACCGCCGGCAGGTTGTGCAAAATCCTCGAAACCGAATTGGGCTGCCAGCGCGATCTGGGGTTTGCGCGAGCGCCCGTTGAAACCGTACAGCCTGTTGCGGTCCAGCCACCCCTCGCGCTCGGGCAGCGTAACCGGCAGATTCCGCGCACACAATGGCCGCACCAGGCGCTCCTCGGCACCGGAATCACGCGCCACCACCGGCATGTTGTCCTTGCGCTGTGACATCGGACGCTGGCCGAGCACTTCACCGGTGATAATGAAATCGAAGTCATGCGCCAGCATCCATTCGCGCGCCTTGTTGACCATGAAGATCTTGCAGTCGAGACACGGATTGAGGTTTGCACCGTAACCATGCTTCGGGTTGATCACGATGTCCTTGTATTCTTCGATGATATCGATGATGTGCAGCTTGATGCCGAGCTGTTCCGCCGACCACAGGGCATTGTTGCGCTTGGGCCGCGCACGATCCTGTTTGCGTATCGCGTGGGTATGGCCCTCGACACAGAACCCGGTGTAAAAATTGATTCCTTCTACGTGGATACCCTGGTCCATGACCACGCGCGCGGCCAGCAGCGAATCAAGGCCTCCTGAAATGAGGGCAACTGCCTTGCGGGGTGATTTCATGACAACAACTACAGGTAACCGGGGTCAAACTGCATTCTACCCCATGCGCTACAGCGGTTGCAGGTCAGAACCTTATAATTCAGTGGGATATGCCAGTACCCGGCAATGGCAGCACGCGACCATCTGCACAGACCTGCCGGTAACTGCGCTGGCTGCCAGTCTCCTGCCACAGTTCCAGTGCCTGGATCGGCGTCAGCAGGGGTTCACCGCCCAGTCCGCGCATGGCATGCAGAACATCCATGAGCACCACGAAGGTATCAGAGAGATTGCCATAGACCCGCGCCCAGCCCCGATCCATGACATCGGCCAGTTGCCGGTAGGAGCTGCGGCCAATGTTCACAAAATAGCTGATTTGCACCAGGCGCCGCTCGGCCAGCTGCGGAAACAGGCCGGAGAACAGCAGGCAGTGGTCGCCCACATCACGCAGGCGGTCGATACGGTTGCTGCCCTGCAGGGATTGCGAGCCGAGAAAATCCTCGGCCATGATCCGTGCCGTACAATGTGGCTGTGTAGCAAAGCGCATCAGCAGGAACACCAGGTAGCTCTCCAGCGTCTCGTCTATATTGAGATCGCAGGCACGCTGGGCTTCCTGGACAAGCGCCTGCCACTGTGCAACAACCGTCGGTTCAAGAATCAGCCGGCTCATTAGCACTTCCCCCGGGTTACACATGGTATTCGACCAGCCCCCGTTGCAGCTTTAGGGCGGCCACCGGTTAGCTACAGCTATATCATATTATCAATGCGCTTACAGTAATTGCCCCGCGCACGCATACCTTGGGAAACCAGACTGCCTCGGGCTATACTGACGCGCTTGCAACCGCAGCGAAGGCAGCCGTGTCCAATACGCCGACCACATTTCAGGGACTGATTCTTGCACTGCAGCAATACTGGAGCGGTCATGGCTGCGCCTTGCTGCAACCCTACGATATGGAGGTTGGTGCCGGCACCTTTCATCCGGCCACCTTCCTGCGCGCGATTGGTCCCGAACCCTGGCGCGCCGCCTATGTCCAACCGTCACGTCGCCCGACAGACGGCCGCTACGGGGAAAACCCGAACCGTCTGCAGCATTATTACCAGTTCCAGGTAGTCCTGAAGCCATCACCCCTGGAGATACAGGATCTGTACCTCGGTTCGCTGCGCGAACTCGGCATCGATACCCTGGTTCACGATGTGCGCTTCGTCGAGGACAACTGGGAATCTCCAACGCTGGGCGCCTGGGGGCTGGGCTGGGAAGTTTGGCTGAACGGGATGGAAGTCACCCAGTTTACTTATTTCCAGCAGGTTGGCGGACTGGAGTGCCGGCCGGTGACCGGCGAGATCACCTATGGCCTGGAACGTATCGCCATGTACCTGCAGGAAGTGGAAAGCGTCTTCGACCTGGTCTGGACAGAGGGCGTGGAAGGCCCGGTCACCTATCGGGATATCTATCATCAGAACGAGGTCGAGATGTCGGCCTACAATTTCGAGCAGGCCGATGTCGAGACACTGCTGCACTGGTTTGATGTCTGTGAGCGCGAAAGCAGCCGCCTGATCAAAGCCGGGCTGCCGCTGCCGGCCTATGAAATGATGCTCAAGGCATCACACACCTTCAACCTGCTGGACGCCCGCAGCGCAATCTCGGTAACGGAGCGGCAGCGCTACATACTGCGTGTACGCACCCTGTCACGCCAGGTCGCCGAGGCCTACTATGCGCGGCGTGAATCGCTGGGCTTCCCGATGCTGGTGGAGAACCCGGCATGAGCAAGCAACGGGATCTGCTGTTCGAAATCGGCACCGAGGAACTTCCGCCCAGGTCACTGCAGCGCATGCGTGAGGCATTGCATGCTGCGATCGACAAGCTGCTGGATGAAAATCACCTGGAACATGGCGCCAGCCATTCCTTTGCCACACCGCGCCGGCTGGCCGTGCTGGTGGAAAAGGTAGCACTTCAGCAACCGGACCGGGACGTTACCCGGCGCGGACCAGCGCTTAATGCCGCATTCGACAAGGACGGCAAGCCGACCAAACCGGCCGAAGGCTTCGCACGTTCCTGTGGCGTTACGGTGGCCGAACTCGACCGGCTGGAAACCGACAAGGGCGCATGGCTGGTCTACCATGCCAGCGAGTCCGGCAAATCCGCAGTGGCAATCCTGCCTGAGCTGATTGAGAAGGCCTTGCAAATGATCCCGGTGGCGCGCCGCATGCGCTGGGGGGGCGGTGATTTCGAGTTCGTGCGCCCGGTACACTGGATACTGCTGTTGCTGGGAAATGACCCGGTACATAGTCAGATACTGGGCCTGCAGGCAGATCGCTATACGCGCGGCCACCGCTTTCATCACGATGATCGCATTGCCATCAGCAATCCGTCTGCTTATGTCGATACCCTGGAAAAAA
This sequence comes from uncultured Gammaproteobacteria bacterium, assembly GCA_905480065.1. Classification (GTDB taxonomy): domain Bacteria; phylum Pseudomonadota; class Gammaproteobacteria; order UBA9214; family UBA9214; genus UBA9214. Next base: position 19,791 of record CAJQOV010000085.1, read on the forward strand.
CCGGTCATGTGCTGGTTGACATGGAACGGCGTCGCGACTCGATTCGCACCCAGGTCATCGAGGCCGGTGCCGCACTGGGCGGCACCGCACAAATCGACGCTGACCTGCTCGACGAGGTAACCGCTCTGGTCGAGTGGCCGGTAGCGATCACCGGCAGCTTCGAATCACGTTTCCTGGAGGTACCGGCCGAGGCGTTGATCTCCAGCATGCAGGACCACCAGAAGTTTTTCCCGGTCACCGGGGCAGACGGCAAGTTGATGCCCAATTTCATCACGGTCGCCAATATCGCCAGCAGCAACCCCGACAAGGTGCGTGCAGGTAATGAACGCGTAATCCGGCCACGCCTGGAGGATGCGGCATTTTTCTGGACACAGGACCACAAAATTTCACTGGCCAGCAGGTCTGCACGCCTCGACAGCATGACATTCCAGCAGCAGCTTGGCTCGCTCGGCGACAAGCAGCGGCGTGTGACGGAATTATCAGGTTACATCGCCGGATTGCTGGGCAGTGATGTGCAGCAGGCGCAACGTGCTGCCGCCCTGAGTAAATGCGATCTGGTTACCAGCATGGTGTTCGAGTTCCCGGAACTGCAGGGCACCATGGGTTATTACTACGCGTTGCATGATGGTGAAGACCCGGCAGTCGCCATGGCTCTCACCGAGCAGTACCAGCCACGTCATGCCGGTGATGAGCTGCCAGCCAGTCCTGCCGGTCAGGCGCTGGCCATTGCGGAACGTATCGACACCCTGACCGGCATCTTTGCCATCGGTCAGCCGCCCAGTGGTGACAAGGATCCGTTTGGTCTGCGGCGCGCTGCACTCGGGATCATGCGTATTATCATCGAAGGAAAACTGGACCTGGACCTGCGTGACCTCATCCTGCAGGCAAGCCGCCTGCTACCCGCCGGCGTTCAGGCCAGCAACGTCATGGATGACCTGTTTGCGTTCATGATGGAACGCCTGCGCAACTGGTACCAGGATGCCGGTTACGAAACCCCCGTATTCGATGCTGTATTGGCCCGCATGCCGACCCAGCCACTCGACTTTGACAGTCGCATACGGGCAGTACGTGCATTCCAGTCGCTACCCGAGGCCGTCAGTCTGGCCGCGGCAAACAAGCGTATCCGCAATATCCTGCGCAAGGCGCAAACACCCGTCCTGGCAAGATGTAATAGCAAACTGCTGATGGAACCGGCTGAAATAGCCCTGGCCGAGGCCGTAGCTGCACAACAGGCCGCAGTACAACCGCTGTTTGAGCGGCATGCATACACCGCGGCACTGACACAACTCGCGGCACTACAGGCACCGGTTGACCACTTCTTTGATAATGTCATGGTGATGAGCGAAGACGCTGCACTGCGTGATAACCGACTGGCCCTGCTGCACTCGATGTCCGAGCTGTTCCTGCGCGTGGCGGATATATCCCTGTTACAAAACTGACGAGCGCCATAACCATGCCAATCGAGCAGAACTCCCATGACTGACCACGACTCCTATCAGCATATGCTCGCAGCCGTACAGGCGTTTCATGACAAGAACGATTTCCGCAATACCGGTGGCGAGGAGCTTGCCTACCGGATCGCGCTGATGGCCGAGGAGCTTGGCGAAATTTCAGCCTGTGTTACCAAGGGCAGGTCGACCGAGCAGCTGGCAGAAGAATGTGCCGACCTGTTCATTCTGCTGCTCGGGACCGCAATCGCTGCTGACTTTGACCTCGCCGATGCATTCTGGAACAAGATGCAGAAACTTAGCCAGCGCCAGTCACGCATGATCAACGGGCGGATCCGCGTTTCGGAATTCAGGGACACCTGATGCAACTGGTTATCCTCGATCGTGACGGCGTAATTAATGAAGATTCGGAGCAGGGCATCCGTTCTCCGACTGACTGGAAGCCGATCCGTGGCAGCCTCGAGGCGATAGCACGCCTGAACCATGCCGGCTGGAAGGTAGTGGTTGCCATGAACCAGCCCGTGCTGACGAGCCAGGATATGGAATCCCTGGTAAGAATCAACGGTGTCATGCAACGCAGGGTCAAGGAAGCGGGCGGTGTCATCGATGCGGTATTTTTCTGCCCTCACCCGGCAAGGGATCATTGTAACTGCCGCAAGCCGGCGCCTGGCCTGTTGCTGGACATCTCCACAAGACTTCGTATCAGGCTTGGCCAGGTGCCTTTTATCGGCGATGCCATACATGACATACTGGCCGCCAGTGCGGCCGGTGCCATGCCCATACTGGTCAAGACCGGCAAGGGTTTCGGGACTGTCGGCATGCCGGAGTTTGATCCATCGATTCCCGTATTCGATGATTTGTATGGCGCCGCGGAAGCACTGATTGCCGGTCCGGAAACATGAGCGCGTCCTACCCGGTACTTTGGTTGCGCTCACTGGCCTTCTGGATCGTGTTTCCACTATCTATCGTCATCTATGCCTGCTTGCTGCTGGTTACCTTTCCACTCTCCTTGCGTGCGCGCTGGGCGCTCTTGCAGAGCTGGGTACACTTCATCCTTTGGTGGCTAAGGGTCACCTGTAACCTTACCCATGAGGTGCATGGACGGGAAAATATCCCGGACGGCGCCGGCATCGTCTTCGCCAAACACCAGTCCACCTGGGAAACCATTGCCCTGCAGCTGATTTTTCCCCAGCAGGTTTGGGTTGCCAAGCGTGAGCTCATGTGGATACCGTTTTTTGGCTGGGGGCTTGCACTGATGAAGTGCATCGCTATCAAACGCGGCTCCGGGCGTGCGGCAGTCCGGCAACTGGTTACCCAGGGTAAACAACGGCTTCAGGAAGGTCTCTGGATCGTGATTTTCCCTGAAGGCACCCGAGTGCCCCCAGGGCAAGCCGGGCAGTACCGTATCGGCGGAGCGATCCTGGCCGAGCAAAGTGGCTATCCGATTCTCCCGGTTGCCCACAATGCCGGGGAATACTGGCCCCGTCGCAGCTTCATCAAGAAGCCCGGTGTCATACAGGTGCGCATCGGCAAACCCATTTCCAGCGCTGGAAAATCTGCCCAGGAAATACACAGTGATGCCGCTGGCTGGATTGAGCAGCAGATGTCGAAAATCACCACGCTGCAGTAATCCGGCCAGGCGTGAATAGATCCAGCAAGTACGGTAAAAAAACGAGTAGTACTCTGAAAATATGATGAAAATCAGGATTTCAACATAACAATAAAATATTGGTGCTTACTAAATACATTGATAATTAATTATAATTATATGTTTTATAAACAACAGGTTGAGTTGCCTCACCATGAGTGGCTTGATAGCAAGCAGAACACCAAACAGCGGCATCGCTTGATGCGCTGCGCCAGACTGGCGCGGCGCATCAGATATCCAGGTTGGATGCGGACAGCGCGTTTTGTTCGATAAAGTCGCGGCGCGGCTCGACCTGATCCCCCATCAGGGTGGTGAAGATGTCATCCGAGCTGACCGCATCTTCGATCTGTACCTGGAGCAATCGACGTGTCTCGGGATCCAGCGTGGTTTCCCATAGCTGCTCCGGGTTCATTTCCCCCAGTCCCTTGTAGCGCTGGATGTGCTGGCCACGCTTGGCTTCATCCATCAACCAGCCAAGCGCATGCTTGAATGAGCTGACCGGCTCCCTGCGCTCACCCCGTTCAACATAAGCGCCGGTACTTAGCAGCCCGTCCAGTTGCTGTCCGAGGGCAGCGATTTGCTGGTACTCGGCACTGGCAAAGAAATCCTCGCCAATGGTCTGTTCCCTGGCAACGATACCGTGGGTCCACTTGCCAACACGAACGCCATTCAACTCGGCCAGCAGCTCATACTGATAGCGCTGACCGCTGCCAAGATCAGCATTAATGCGCTGGATCAACTCGGCAAACCAGTCGTTCAGCGCGCCATTGTCCCTGGCAGTCGTTGCATCTATGCGTGGCATGTAAATCATCTTTTCCAGTACCGCTGCATCATAGCGACGCGACAAGCGACGCAGCGTTGCCATCACCACCATGTAATCATTGGCGAGTCCCTCAAGGGCGGGCCCGCCCAAAGGCGGCGCGTCCGGATTAACATACAGCCGCGCCTCGTTGATCGCGGCCGACAGCAACATGGCATCCAGCGCGCTATCATCTTTAACATATTGTTCTTGCTTGCCTTTTTTCACTTTATAGAGGGGCGGCTGCGCAATATAGATATGCCCTCGCTCAATCAGCAGTGGCATTTGGCGATAGAAAAACGTCAGTAACAGGGTGCGGATATGCGATCCATCGACGTCCGCATCCGTCATGATAATAATGCGGTGATAGCGCAGTTTATCGATGTTGAATTCTTCGCGCCCGATGCCACAGCCCAGCGCAGTAATCAGCGTTCCGACCTCCGCAGAGGAAAGCATCTTGTCAAAGCGCGCCTTTTCAACGTTGAGAATTTTTCCCTTCAACGGCAGGATCGCCTGCGTGCGTCTATCACGCCCCTGCTTGGCGGAGCCACCTGCCGAATCACCCTCGACCAGAAACAGTTCCGACAAGGCAGGATCACGCTCCTGACAATCCGCCAGCTTGCCTGGCAGGCCCGCGATATCCAGCGCGCCCTTGCGCCGGGTCATCTCGCGCGCCTTGCGCGCCGCCTCGCGCGCGCGCGCCGCATCGATGATCTTGGAGGTGATCAGCTTGGCTTCCGGCGGATTCTCCAGCAGATAATCCTGAAACTTTTCGCTGACCATGGATTCGACGATGCCCTTGATCTCCGACGACACCAGCTTGTCCTTGGTCTGGGAGGAAAATTTCGGGTCCGGCACTTTTACCGACAGCACCGCGGTAAGACCTTCGCGCGCATCGTCCCCGGTTGCGGAAACCTTGGCTTTGCGCATCATGCCTTCTTTTTCCATGTACTGATTCAAGGTCCGGGTTAGCGCACCTCGAAACCCGGCCAGGTGTGTACCCCCATCCCGCTGCGGGATGTTATTGGTGAAACAAAAGATGTTTTCCTGGTAGGAATCATTCCATTGCATGGCCAGCTCGACACCCACGTCATCACGGTCCCCGGAAAAATAGAAAACGGTCGGATGCACCGGGGTTTTCTTTCGATTCAGGTGTTCTACAAAGGCACGAATACCACCCTGGTATTCGAAAATATCTTCCTTGTCGGTACGCTCGTCGAACAACCGGATCCTGACGCCGGAATTCAAAAATGAAAGCTCTCTCAGGCGCTTGGTGAGGATATCGTAGTGATATTCCGTGCCGGTAAAGATGGTTTTACTGGGTTTGAAACGGATCTCGGTGCCAGTACGGTCAGTATCACCCGTTTCGGCCAGGGGTGCCTGCGGAACACCCAGTCGATAATCCTGCGTATGTATTTTTCCATTGCGATAGATCGTCAGACGCAGGGTTTCCGACAGGGCATTCACAACGGAAACACCGACACCGTGCAATCCACCAGACACCTTGTAGGAATTGTCATCAAACTTTCCGCCTGCATGCAGTACGGTCATGATCACTTCCGCTGCCGAGACGCCCTCTTCAGGGTGCAAATCGACCGGTACGCCGCGGCCATTATCGGTAACCGTTACCGAGTCATCCGTGTGCAGGATTACGTTGATCTCACTGCAATGCCCGGCCAGCGCCTCGTCAATCGAGTTGTCGACCACCTCAAAAACCATGTGGTGCAAGCCGGTTCCGTCATCGGTATCGCCGATATACATGCCCGGTCGCTTACGGACGGCATCCAGTCCTTTCAGCACCTTGATATTGGACGAGTCGTAGGTGTCTTTAGTGGCCATCATGGCTCCTCTGGGTCAACGCGGCATTATAACACTTCATGTACCGTGCCGTGTTCCACGTGAAACGCTCGAAACTCGCCCCAGTCTGCAGGATCTACGCTATCCCCGGCGATCTGCGTGACAAACACCTGCACGCCCAATTCTTGCAACGCTTGCAATACCCGTCGTTGCGCAAGGACATCGAGCTCGCTGGATAAGTCATCCAGTAAAAACGCTCCCAGCGGGGTACGTCGCGAGTGCTGCAAACGGACTTGTGCCAGCAGGAAAGCCACCAGCAGGGTCTTCTGCTGGCCCCTGGAACAATGCCCGGATACCTCGTGATTATTGGCCTGAAGCTGAAAATCCGATCGATGTACACCATACTGGGTAGATGCCTGCGCACGGTCTTTTTCCAGGTTCGCCGCAAGCGCCTCTGACAGGGTTATGCTGGCAGGCCAACCCGATTGGTAACGCAGCCTGACCTCCATTCCTGGCAACAAGGCGACCAATTCAGTACTGAGCAGCACTGAAAGCTCTTCCAGGTACTCTCGTCGCAGGCGATCAATGCCGACGGCCGCATCCAGCAACTCCTCATCCCAGATTCTGATGAGCCTGGTTGCACTCTGAGTACGCAAGGCGGCATTGCGCTGGCGCAGGGCACGGGAATAGCGTTGCCATAACTCCCGGTAACTGTGTTCCACGTGAAACAAGGCCCAGTCGAGGGTCTGACGACGAAAGCGTGGGCCTCCATTGAATATGCTGGTGGTGTCGGCGCTGAGAATCTGTACGGGGAAATTACCCGCCAGATCGGAAAGCCTGCGCACCGGCTCGCTATTGAAATGCACTGTTAACCCGGTACCGGATCGCTCAATACCCAGGGGGAGCAACTTTCCACCTTGCGCAACAATCTGACCAACCAGTTGATAGGCAGACTGCCCATATCGTATCGGTTGATCTGCATGGTGGGTACGAAAGGAACGTACCCGGCCCAGGCAATAAATCGCCTCTAGCAGGCTGGTCTTCCCCGAACCGTTTTCTCCATGAACGAGATTCAGCCCGTTGCAGAAGGAAAGTGAGGCAGACTCAATATTGCGGAAATCGCGGACCGTCAGGGAATGCAGACCACGCTCTGGTTTTTCCACTGCGTCCAGGTGTGCGACTTGCCCGTTCGTACCGCTCAAGATGGATTCCGTGGTGCGCTTTGCTACAGCCGCATCGGCATTACAACGTAACGACAGGCCTCGGCACCCGGTTGCTGTATTAGCGCACTGCTGTTTGCATCGTTCAGAAAAATGACAACCTCCGGATAACTGAGCACATTCAGCACATCCAGCAGGTATGTCACATTGAAGCCTACCACCAGATTTTCATCGTCATAGCGGGCATCAATTTCCTCAACCGCCTCCTCTTGCTCTGGGTTATGTGCTTGTATTTTAATAATATTTTTAGATACTTCGAGTCTGATGCCACGATATTTCTCGTTGGAAAGGATCGAGGTTCTGGTCAGTGCCTGACGCAATAATTCCCGATCAACGACCAGTTGCTTGTCGACATTTTTCGGGATGACCCGCTGGTAATCCGGAAAGCGGCCATCGATCAATTTCGAAGTGAAACGTAATTCTTCCGTTGTAATCCGGATATGGTTCGAACCGATCTCGACTTGCACTGTGCTGTCTGAATCTTCCAGCAGACGCTGTAATTCCTGCACCCCCTTGCGCGGCACGATTACCTGCTGTTCACCCGCATCACCGGTGTCTGCAGAGATCTGGCACATGGCAAGGCGATGCCCGTCGGTTGCCACCGCACGCAAGATTCCAGCAGCCGGTTCCAGCATCAGTCCGTTCAGGTAATAACGCACGTCCTGCTGCGCCATCGCAAAACTGGTTCGCTCAATCAGCTGTAATAACTCGTTTTGCGGCAACGAAATCTTGTGCGCACTTTTGAGCTTGTCGATGACCGGAAACTCACTGGCCGGCAGGGTTGACAGGGTGAATCGGCTTTTCCCGGACTTTATCAGCGCCCGGTCGTTCTTTACGGAAATATCCAGTTCCGCTTCATCCGGCAGGGTTCGACAGATATCCAGCAACTTGCGCGCCGGCAATGTGATATCGCCAGGCTCGGTAACCGCAACCGTTACTTGTGCCTGGAGTTCAACTTCCAGGTCCGTTGCAGTAAGTTTCACCTGTTTTTTTGCTGCATTCACCAACACATTACCCAGGACCGGCAAGGTCTGGCGACGCTCTACAACACCGATCACTTGCTGGAGTGGTTTTAGGAATGCTTCACGCTGAATTTTGAATTTCATATTTAAATATCTTTTAAGTTAATTTCTCTTACTGTTACTACTAAGCAAGCACAGTTTGGTGGATAAACAGTTTTTATCTATACAGGACGGATGGTTAGTGAAAGTATAACCAGCTGTCCAGAGGCCCTGATACGCTGTGGAGGGGTTGTGGATAACTTGGGATAAATATCCTCAATTCAGGTTATCCACAGCTTATCCAGATCATGTTGTCAGAGTTCTCAACAGGTTGTTGTAATCCTCCTTGATACGGAAGTCGGCATCGCGCAATTCCCTTACCTTGCGACAGGCATGCAGTACCGTGGTGTGGTCACGTCCGCCGAATGCCTCGCCGATTTCCGGCAGGCTGTGCGAGGTCAATTCCTTGGACAGGGCCATGGCAATCTGGCGCGGCCGTGTAATCGTCCTGCTGCGGCGTGCCGATGACAGATCAGACAGACGGATCTTGTAGTAGTCCACCACGACTTTCTGGATATTGCTGATGGTGACCAGCTTATCCTGCAGAGCAAGCAGATCGCGCAAGGCTTCCCGGGTCAGGTCTATGGTAATCGGGCTACCGGTAAAGCGAGCACTGGCAACAACCCGTCGCAATGCCCCTTCCAGTTCACGGATATTCGACTGTATGCGTTTCGCGATGAAAAATGCCACTTCGGATGGCAGATCGATATTACTTTGCGCCGCCTTGCTCAGTAAAATGGCTACGCGGGTTTCCAGTTCGGCAGGCTCGATAGCGGCGGTCAATCCCCAGCCAAAACGTGACTTGAGCCGGTCTTCCAGGCCATCAACCTCCTTGGGATAACGGTCACAAGTCAGAATTACCTGCTGCTGCCCTTCTAGTAAAGCATTGAATGTGTGAAAGAATTCTTCCTGCGAACGCTCTTTCTTGGCGAAAAACTGGATGTCATCGATGAGCAGCGCGTCGACCGTTCGGTAGTAGCGCTTGAATTCATTGATTGCGTTGTGCTGCAGTGCCCGCACCATGTCTGCGACAAAGCGCTCCGAGTGCAGATACACCACGCGTGCGCCGGGCCGGTTGTTGACGATCATATTGCCAACCGCCTGCATGAGATGGGTCTTGCCCAGGCCTACCCCGCCGTAAATGAACAGCGGATTGTACGCGCTACCGGGATTCTCACCGACCTGCATCGACGCCGCGCGCGCCAGCTGGTTGGATTTGCCACTAACGAAGGTTTCAAAGGTGAAATCCGGGTTCAGATTGGATTTGTGCTGTACTGCAGCCACGGGTGCAACTTTATGCTCGATACCAGGCGCGGCGGCTGGCATGTCGGGGACAGGTAATTTCTTGCTGCTGCCGATATCGAGTTGTAAGCGGGTATCGCTGTGTGGACCGATCTCGTGCAATGCCTGTGAGATGGTGTCGAAATGATGTTTTCTTACCCAGTCCAGCACAAATTGGTTGGGCGCCAGCAGGCGCAGGTTTTCACCGCTTTCGATGGCATGCAACGGACGTATCCAGGTGTTGAACTGTTGCTCCGGCAACTCATGTTCCAGCCGAACCAGGCATTTCTGCCAGAGAGTGGCTTCCACTGTTCCCCCTTGTCGTTATCACCGGTTAGCGCAGGTCGGGGAGTCTATACCTGCGCAAAAAAGTTATCCACACCCCATCGGTAAGCTGTTGAGACGGTTAGCAGTTGACATTACATCCCGGGTAACAGTAACCTTTGCGCCCTTTCACGCCCGGCGGCGCGTGATATTGCAACCCTTACTCAAGACGTGACGTGCCATGAAAAGAACATTTCAGCCCAGTAATCTGAAGCGCAAGCGGACACACGGTTTTCGCGCCCGCATGAGTACCAAGAATGGCCGCCGTATTATCAATGCCCGCCGTGCCAAGGGGCGCGCACGTTTGTCCGTGTGACCCGATTGACTTGCGCCGCGGAACACAGCATTTTCCTGTCCGGGCAAGACTGACCAGACCGGCCGAATTCCAGCGCGTTTTCAAGCATTGCCAGTACCGACTGAGTAATCGCTGGATTACCCTGCTGGCGATACCCAATGACGTGCAATTTCCGCGGCTGGGGCTGGCGATCTCACGCAAGGTTGCGCGAACCGCTGTTGCCCGTAACCGCGTCAAGCGGGTGAGTCGGGAGAGTTTCCGGCTCCGGCAGAGTGAACTGGGCGCACTGGACGTGGTGATTCTCGGACGAAATGGTGTTGCCAGTCAGTCCTTACGGACGCTGGGCAGCGCAATGGACAAGCTCTGGACACAATTGATCGCAACATGCGCTGGCTCATCATCCAATTAATCCGTGGCTATCAGTATCTGCTCAGTCCCTGGCTGGGCAACCACTGTCGTTTCTATCCCAGCTGTTCCGCTTATGCCATTACTGCGCTAGAACGCCACGGCGCCATGCGCGGGAGTTGGCTTGCTGCGTTGCGCCTGTTGCGCTGTCACCCCTGGAGTGCCGGTGGCATTGACCAGGTACCGGAACACAAACACGAACACGGACACAGTCATGGATAATCAACGCATGTTACTGTTCATCGCGCTGTCATTCGTGCTGCTGCTGCTGTGGCAGGCATGGCAGCAAGACTATGGTCGTGTCGCCCGGCCAGAAGCAACCGCAACCATCACCACCGAAACAGCCAGCCAGCCAGCAGCAGCTACCGGTGAGGATTTACCTGGCGCCGTGATGCAGGCCACACCCGCCGCCGAGCGCGATGAGGAGTTATTGCCGAGCGGTCGGCAAATCAGCGTGCAAACCGATCTCTATAGCCTGGTGATAGACAGCAACGGCGGTGATCTGCGGCGTGCGGATCTGCTGCATTACGCGGCCACTCATGATCCGGGCTCGGCGCCCTTCCGTCTGCTGAATGACGAACTGCCCAATTTGTTCGTGGTGCAATCCGGTCTGCGTGCCGACGCCGGTACCGAACCGACCCATCATGTTGTCTACCAGGCCGAGCAGGACGTGTATCAGATGGGCGACCATCAGGATACGCTTACCGTACCGTTGCTGTGGCGCAGTCCCGAAGGCGTCGAGGTGATCAAACGCTACACCTTCCATCGTGACAGTTATGTGGTGGATATTGAGCATGTGGTCAATAATCACGGCACGGCTGCGTGGACCGGACGTCAGTATCGGCAGTTGCAGCGCAGCGAGGTTGCCGAAGCCGGCCAGAGCAAGTTCATCTATACCTATATGGGTGGTGTGATCTACAGCCCTGAAGAAAAATACGAAAAGATCAAGTTCGAGGACATGCTGAAACAGGACCTCGATCGCACGATTACTGCTGGCTGGGCTGCGATGTTGCAGCATTACTTCCTTGGGGCGCTGATTCCGGATAGCGACAGCGCTGAACATTACTACACCAGGGCACTGGATGGTGCGCGTTATATTATCGGTATGATCGCGCCGGCACGCACCATTGCCGCCGGTGATAGTGGTGTATTCAGTACCCGCCTGTACCTTGGCCCCAAGCTGCAGGATGAGATGAAACAGGTCGCTACCGGGCTCGAGCTGACCGTTGACTATGGCCTGCTTACGGTACTGGCGCAGCCACTGTTCTGGTTGTTGAAAGCCATACATGGTCTGATCGGCAACTGGGGCTGGGCCATCGTGTTGCTTACCCTGCTGATCAAGCTCGCCTTCTACAAATTGTCCGAGACCAGTTACCGGTCGATGGCCAACATGCGCAAGCTTGCGCCACGGCTGCAATCCCTGAAAGAGCGCTTCGGCGATGACCGGCAGAAGCTCAACCAGGCCATGATGGAGCTGTACAAGAAGGAAAAAATCAATCCGCTGGGTGGCTGTTTGCCGATCGCCGTGCAGATCCCGGTATTTATTGCACTGTACTGGATGCTGCTGGAAAGTGTCGAGCTGCGCCAGGCGCCGTTCATGTTGTGGATCCAGGACATGTCTGCACCGGATCCGTATTACATATTGCCGCTGCTGATGGGCGCCACCATGCTGATCCAGCAGAAG
>CAJQOV010000086.1 GCA_905480065.1 uncultured Gammaproteobacteria bacterium
TCAGGCCGGCCGCTGCTGGTCAGTGAAGTGTTTCTGCCGGCATTTCCCGCCACCAGCGGGCACCAGCCGCTCTGGAAGTGTCGATAATGCTGTTGATATCCATGCCCGGTTGCTGAATATGAAAGATAGCTTGCGTGACTACATCGAACTGATGCGGCTGCACCGGCCGATCGGCATCCTGTTGTTGCTGTGGCCTACGCTCTGGGCGCTGTGGATTGCGGCAAAGGGCACACCGGACTGGCAGGTGCTGCTGATATTCCTGGCCGGCGTAGTGCTGATGCGTTCAGCCGGCTGCGTGATCAACGATTATGCCGACCGTGACTTCGATCGCCATGTGGAACGTACCCGGGAGCGCCCGCTGACGGCCGGCCGGGTTTCCCCGCGTGCCGCGCTGGTGCTGTTCGTGGTGCTGTGCCTGCTGGCCTTCGCGCTGGTGTTGCTGCTGAATCGCCTGACCCTGTGGTATTCGCTGGGCGGTGTGTTGCTGGCGGTTATCTATCCGTTCATGAAGCGTGTCTCGCATCTGCCGCAGGTGGTGCTGGGTGCGGCATTCGGCTGGGCGGTGCCAATGGCGTTTGCCGCCCAGACCGGTGCCGTGCCACCGATCGCCTGGCTGATGTTCACGACGACGGTATTGTGGGCCACCGTGTACGACACCATGTACGCCATGGTCGACCGCCAGGATGATCTGGCACTGGGGCTGAAGTCGACGGCCATCCTGTTCGGTGATGCCGATCGCATAATCATCGGCATGCTGCAGGTGATGGTCGTGATCTGCCTGCTTATGGTCGGTCACCAGGCCGGCCTGGGACTGATCTACTACACCTGTCTGGCCGCTGCCGCTGCACTCTTTGTCTTCCAGCAATACCTGATCCGCTACCGCGAACGCGACGGTTGTTTTCAGGCCTTCCTGAACAATAACTGGTTCGGCCTGTTGGTATACCTCGGTATCCTGCTCGAGTACCGGTTCGGTTAACAGCCGGCTGGTCAGCGCCCGGCACGGGCGATCACCCACACCTCCACGGTTTGTGCGCCGGCCTGCTTGAGCGCGCGCGCCAGTTCGTTACTGGTGTGACCGGTGGTCATCACGTCATCGACGATGGCGACATGTGCTGCCGGTGTGCCGCAGATGGTGAAGGCGTTGCGCAGGTTAAGCCGGCGTGCGGTGTTCGACAGCAGCGATTGCGGTTCGGTGTTGCGCTGCCGTCGGCACAACCGGCGCGCCAGCGGAATTCCCAGCTGCTTGCCTGCCGCGCGTGCCAGCTCGGTGGCCTGGTTGAAACCGCGTTCGCGCAGGCGTGCCGGGTGCAGGGGAACCGGTATCAGCTGCCGTGGCAGGGTGTCAGCCCGTCGCCGCATCTGCTCTGCCAGCAGTTCGCCCAGTAACGGCCCGAGCGCCAGTTCGCCGGAAAATTTCAGTCGCTTCAGCAGGTGGTCGACCGGCGGCTGGTATTGAAACAGCGCATGGGTAGCATCGAATGCCGGCACCTGTCGCTGGCAGCGCCCGCAGGGGGACGGCATGCCGGTCGTGTCCAGTGCACAGGCGCATTGCGGGCAGCGCCGGGCCAGCCAGGGCAACTCGTCCTGGCAGGGTTGGCACAGCAAGCGCGTCCCGCTGGCCACCCCGCACAGCCGGCAGTGCGGCGGAAACAGCCGGTTCAGCAGGCCATGCATCAATTGGTAAACCATTTTCCGCTGCCATGGTTGACAGCGCTCGCCCACACTTTCATAGTCCAGACCTCATTCATTCGCACAGGCAGACTATGAACAAGCCCGTCCACCGTCCGTCGGAAAATACCCAATTCGCGGTCCGCAATGACTGGTCCCGCAGCGAGGTCGGCCAGCTATTTGATCTGCCATTCAATGACTTGCTATTTCATGCCCAGCAGGTTCACCGGGCGCATTTCGATCCGAATGCAGTGCAGGTCAGCACCCTGCTGAGTATCAAGACCGGCGGCTGCCCGGAGGACTGCAACTACTGTCCACAGAGCGTGCATTTCGATACCGGGCTGGAGCCGGAGCGACTCATGGATATCGAGCAGGTGATCGACGCGGCACGGCGCGCCAGGGCGGCCGGTGCCTCGCGCTTTTGCATGGGCGCGGCGTGGCGCAACCCGAAGGGAAAGAATTTCCAGCGCGTGCTGGAGATGGTGGAACGGGTGCGTGCCGAGGGCCTGGAAACCTGTGCCACACTCGGTATGCTCGATGCTGCGCAGGCCGCAGCGCTGAAGCAGGCGGGGCTGGACTACTACAACCACAACCTCGACACCTCGCCGGAGTTCTACGGGGAGATCATCACCACCCGTACCTACGATGACCGGCTGGATACCTTGCAGCATGTGCGCGCGGCCGGCATCAACGTGTGTTGCGGTGGCATTGTCGGACTGGGCGAGGCACGCGCCGATCGTGCCGGGCTGCTGTGCGAACTGGCGAACCTGCCGGAACATCCGGGCAGTGTGCCGATCAACCGCCTGGTAAAGGTGGAAGGGACGCCGCTGGAGCAGGAAGCCGATATCGACGCGCTGGAATTTGTGCGTACCATCGCGGTGGCACGCATCCTGATGCCGAAGTCGTATGTGCGCTTGTCGGCCGGGCGCACCGAAATGTCCGACGAAATGCAGGCGCTGTGTTTCCTGGCCGGCGCCAACTCGATTTTCTACGGCGAGAAGCTGCTGACCACCGGCAATCCGGATACGGCGCGCGATGACGCGTTGTTTGCCCGGCTGGGGTTGCACCGGGCGTAGCCGCAATAAAAGGATCGAACAAAAAACAAAAAGGGGTCGGAGTCATTTTTCTCTCAACGGTAGGGGAACAAAAAGGGGTCGGAGTCATTTTTCTCTCAACGGTAGTGTGCAATATCCTGTCCAGTGATGAAAAATGACTCCGACCCCTTTTTGTTGCCGGTAGCTCTGCTGTGAAAGACCTTGCCGCACAACTCGTACTGCGCAAGCAGCAGCACCTGTATCGCAGCCGCACCATCCTGGATTCGCCGCAAGGCGTGGAAGTCACGGTTGAGGGCAGGCGTTACCTGTCCTTCTGCAGCAATGACTATCTTGGCCTGGCCAATCATCCGGAGGTGGTGGCGGCGTTCCACAAGGGACTGGACGAGTGGGGGGCAGGCAGCGGTGCCGCTCACCTGGTCAGTGGCCACAGTCGGGTGCATCACGAGCTGGAGCAACAGCTGGCGGATTTCACGCAACGCCCGCGTGCGCTGCTGTTCTCGACCGGCTACATGGCGAACCTCGGCGTGATGGCGGCCCTGCTCGGTCATGGTGATCGCGTGCTCGGGGATCGTACCAACCACGCCTCGTTGCTCGATGCCGCACGCCTGAGCGGCGCGCGCCTGTTACGTTACCGGCATGCCGATGTGGCAGACCTGTCCGGCCGGCTCGATGCTGCAACGGCTGGCGAGTGCCTGGTAGCCACCGATGGCGTGTTCAGCATGGATGGTGATGTGGCGCCGCTGGCGGAGATTGCAGCATTGTGCGCGCAACACCAGGCCTGGTGCATGGTGGATGATGCGCATGGCCTGGGTGTGCTTGGCCCCGGCGGGCGTGGCTCGCTGCACGCGGCCGGGCTGACGCACGAGCAGGTGCCGGTCCTGATGGGCACGCTGGGCAAGGCGTTCGGCACCTTCGGTGCCTTTGTCGCCGGCAGCGACGCACTGATTGAAACGCTGATCCAGCAGGCGCGGACTTATATCTACACCACGGCAACGCCAGCGGCGCTGGCCAGTGCGACGCTGGCCGCACTGCAGCGGGTGCGCGCCGACGACTGGCGACGCGCACAACTGGTGACACTGGTACAGCAGTTCCGCCGTGGCGCGGCACAACTGGGCCTGCGCTTGCTGGCGTCGGAAACGCCGATCCAGCCGCTGCTGGTTGTGGATGCCGAGGCCGCGTTGCGCATGAGCGCCGCGCTGCGCGAACAGGGCATACTCGTGACTGCCATTCGCCCGCCGACGGTGCCGGCCGGCAGCGCGCGCCTGCGGATTACCTTGTCCGCGACGCACACGGAACAACAGGTCGAGCACCTGCTGGGTGCGCTGGAAAAAGTCTTTGCCACACAGAACACAGAGCCGGAAATACGCTGATACTCGCGCAAAGACGCAAAG
>CAJQOV010000087.1 GCA_905480065.1 uncultured Gammaproteobacteria bacterium
CGCAGGTCGTCATGATGCTGGCCACAGAGGGTCTACGGGTGGCACTGGTGACCACGCACCTGCCGTTGCGCGAGGTCAGCACGGCAATCACCGCGGCACGACTGGAACAGGTGATCCGGGTATTGCACAAAGACCTGCAGACGCGCTTCGGTATTGACCAGCCGCGCATCAAGGTCTGCGGCCTCAACCCGCATGCCGGCGAAGACGGCCACCTGGGGCGCGAGGAAATCGACATCATCACACCGGTGCTGGAAAAACTGCGCGCGACGGGTATGCATCTGGACGGGCCGTTACCGGCAGACACGGTCTTCACGCCACAACATATGGCAGCCAGCGACGCGCTTCTCGCCATGTACCACGACCAGGGACTGCCGGTGCTGAAACACCTCGGCTTTGGCCGCGCGGTGAACATCACGCTGGGCCTGCCGATCATCCGCACCTCGGTCGATCACGGCACCGCGCTCGACCGCGCCGGCAGCGGCCGGGTCGATGGCGGCAGCCTGCAGCTTGCGATCGACTCTGCCGTGCGCATGGCGCGCGCCGCACAGCGCACCGGGTTATGACCGCTGCAGCGCAGGCCCGGGCTCCCTTCACACAGTGACCTGACATGAACCAGCACAGCAACCGGCACATGATCGACCCGGTGATTACACACCGGTATCTGCTACCGCCCGGGGAAGTCCGGAATTTGTTGTTGCCGGATGCCCCGAAACGATATGCATAATCACCGCACTCGACACATCATCGCCATTGGCGGCGGCGGACTGTCGAAACAACCGGACAACCTGGCGCTGGAACGCTACATCCTGGCACAGAGTGGCAAGACGACGCCGAACATTGCCTTCCTCGGCACGGCAACCGGCGATGCCGATGCCGCGATCGTGCGCTTTTATGATGCCTGCAGCGCACTGGATTGCCGGCCAACGCATGTCCCGCTGTTCCGGCGCACGCCGGAATTGCGCACCCACCTGCTGGGACAGGATGTGATCTATGTCGGTGGCGGCAATACCAAGAGCATGCTGGCGGCGTGGCACGACTGGCAACTGCCGGACCTGTTGCGCGAGGCCTGGCAGGCCGGCATCGTGCTGGCCGGTGTCAGCGCGGGCGCCATTTGCTGGTTTGAACAGGGGGTGACCGATTCGTATGCCGACCGGCTGCGCGCCATGGATTGCCTGGGTTTCCTGCCCGGCAGTTGCTGCCCGCATTACAGTGGCGAGGAAGAACGCCGGCCAGCCTATACGCGCATGATCGATGCCGGGGAAATTGTCGCCGGACTCGCGATCGACGATGGTGCGGCCGTGCATTTCACCGGCACCGATCTGCATGCCGCCATCGCCGCGCGGGCAGGGGCACAGGTGTACCGGGTCACGCAGAAGGATGGCGCCGTGCAGCACACCACGCTGGAAACCCGGCTCCTGTAGGGTGCCGGGCTGTATTGTAGGAGCGCTTATCAAGCGCGATAGATTCTCACGACAGAGCCGATCGCGGTCGATGACCGCTCCTGCAGTCGGGTAACATTTCCATTTCTATTGCCACCCCGCCCGGTGTCGCGGCCGCTGGCGTTGCCACGGCGGTCAGCGCCCATCGCGCATGACCAGCTTGGGCGTACGATCGAGAAAAAACAGACCCCAGTGTTTCTCCGCACCCAGCGCATTGTCCGCATCCCCTTTCCAGGGTTCGTCGAACCCTTCAAAGATGAACACCGTGGTATGGGTGTCCTGGGCCCATTTCTCCAGCTCGTGGAAATAGCGCCGCTGGTTTTCCTCATTCGCGGTTTGCGGGAACTCGCTCGAGGTCGTGGCCCAACCCGCTTCCAGTATCGCAAGCGTGTGCCCCGGCAGGGCCTCCTGCACGCGCTCCATGTTGTCTATCGTGTAAGCCAGTGCCTGGTCGATCGACTTGTGTTCCCACTGGGGATAAGAGTGCACGCCAACGAAATCGACCACCGCCGCCAACGGAGCTCCTGCACGGACCCACCAGTCGTAGTTCTCGGCCACGGTTACCGGTTGCTCGATCGCGTGCTTGACGTGCTGAACGTACTCGATCACCCGCTCCAGCGGCACCATGTGGTCATTCCATTCCACCAGGGCCTCGTTGCCGACATTGACCGCAACCACGATGTCCGGGAACTCCGCGGCCAGGCTTATGCCCCGTTCGATCTCAGCGGCATTGTCGACTCGATTGGCGGCCAGCGTCTGTTGCGGAATGGGTTCGGTCAACCATGCACAGCCTTCGTGATTGCTTAGTTCTGCCTTCAGCCATATGCCCAGCAGGACCTTGATCGGCAGCCGGTGCTCACGTACCAGTCGCAGCACCGCTGCAGAGTTTTCTCCCGAATCGTAAATCCGGATCAGGTCAAACCCGTGATCGAGCAGAATCCGCAGGTCCGCAAGGATTTGTTCGTCGCTGGGGTTGCTGGCGCCCGCGCCGCGATCCGGGTGCTGTCCGGCGCGATATCCGGAGTAGGCAACTGCCATGTATTCTCCAGCCAGAAGCTGCACTGGAGCCTGGTCTATCTCTCCGAATGCACGGGCAATCGGCAGCGCCAGCAGAACAAGCGCCAACCAGGCGATCCGGACGCGATGGCCCGCCGGATATCGGGCCGTGCCAGAACCGTACTCGATGCGCATACCTGCAACCCTCGACTTTCAATGACTCGACCAGTCGCGACTGGTTTCGACCCGGAACGGCGCCGAGGACCGAACGCACAATGGCCGCAACTCGCCCCGACTGGTGAATGCAACCCCCCTGGCAATCGCGACTAGAAGCAGCATAAATGCTCTTTTTCCAGGTTCCCAGAGTATCCCAAGATCACCATACCAGCATCAACTTACGCTTCGATGCGGCAAGAGCCTGGACTCCCGAACCGGACCATCACTCCCGGGCCGGCGGACTTTTTCCGGTCATTTCCAGCATTCAGGGCGGCCGCCGCCTGCTTACTGTCGTCCCCGCGCAGGCGGAGTTGTTAGACACCAAAGCTGGCTCTATCCAAATGACCTCTCGGTCATTATTTATCGGATGTATTCATCATTCCGAAACTACTGATGCATCTGAACCACGAGCAATTTGCTCACAAATTCCATCAGTCAGAAAACTTCCCGAAACGATTGGGTCAAGATCATCTGCTTGTGCCACCCCCCTGTTTTTACCTTGACTTCACGGACACATCCATTAAGTCTCGTGCCGGACCTTGCCCTGGTTCGTCAGTGACAGCCGCTTTTCGGATACCGCCGGTCGGGTAACATACCGACACAATCGCTCCAGTTCCTCGCGCTGCCTGTTGATATCGTCAATCAGCACTTTGTGTGCGTGGTCCAGCTCTTCTATCCCGATGAGAAAGGAGTCGTCCCATTTGAAAAGTGTATCGTTCACAGTAGAAACTCCTGCGCGGCTGGCTTGATGCCGGCCTGGTCAAAGCCCTGCCAACAGCCATCATCCGCCCAGACCAGGAACACCACTGCCATCAACAAACGCGGATAATCAGCAATCGGCAGCGATAACAGCGGTTACTTAGTTGTAGTCCGTGATATCCCTGATTTCACGGTCACATATAAAAATCTGACGGACTTCGCCGTCAGGCGGACATCTCCGGTTGATAATTCGAGCCGCAACGCAGGCCATTGCGTCGACATGGGTGCCCACGATACGGCGGGTAATCCACTCCGCCCGCTTTCTCCCGGATCTGGCAATAAATTCAATCCCTGAACTATGGGCTTATTCTCCTGTTTTAGTTGCGCCAACAGGGCACTACAACTAAGATTTGAACGAGAATATTTACTTAAGAACAACGGACACGAGGAGCTTTTATGCCAACAAAATATAACGCGCTTATCCTGGGGGCTTCATATGGCTCTTTGTTCGGCACTAAATTGCTTCTGGCGGGGCACTCGGTAACGCTGGTGTGCACCAAGCCCACCGCGGAACTGATCAATCGCGAAGGTACCTTCGTCCACCTGCCGGTCCGTGGCCTGGAAAAACCACTCGAACTTTCCTCAAAGGCCATCGGCGGCGATCTGTCGGCCTGCACGCCCGAAGAGGCGAATCTGGACAATTTTGACCTGGTCGTACTGGGCATGCAGGAATCCCAGTACGGTTCGAGCGGCATTCGCGAACTCATGGACCGTGTTGCGGCAGCGCATATGCCGTGCCTTGCAATAATGAACATGCCGCCCTTGCCGTTCCTGAAACGCATTCCCGGAATTTCAACCGACAAATTAACCAAGTGCTTTACGGACCCGAGTGTCTGGGACAATTTCGAGCCGGGTCTGGTTACGCTCGCGAGCCCTGACCCCCAGGCGTTTCGCGTACCCGGGGAAGGCAAGAATGTTCTCCACGTTGGACTGCCGACAAATTTCAAGGTGGCGCCGTTCGAATCCGATACCCATACCTCGATGCTACGGAACATCCAGAAAGATATCGAGGCAATCGAGTTCGACACGGGCGATGGCAGTGTCCAGCTCCCTGTCAAGCTAAAGGTGCATGATTCCCTGTTCGTACCACTGGCAAAATGGCTGATGCTCCTCACCGGGAACTACCGGTGTATCAAGAAGGACAAGATGATCCCCATTAAAGACGCCGTGCATTCAGATATCGATACATCGCGGGAAATCTATGAATGGGTCGGGAAACTCTGTGTAAAGCTTGGCGCCAACGAGAGTGACCTGGTACCTTTCGAAAAATATGCCAAGGCTTCCATGGGACTGCTCAAGCCATCATCCGCGGCACGCGCACTGTTCGGTGGTGCAAAACATATCGAGAGGGTCGACTGCCTGGTTCAAAAGATCGCAGCGCAGCTGGACCTCCACTACCAGCCTGTGGACGAGATTGTCGCCCTGGTGGATCACCATCTCTCCGCCAATAGCAAGGCAGCCTGATTACACGCTGAAATAACCTTTGTAACGAGTTGACCGGGCATGCCCCGCGACGCTGCTGCTAGTAACCGAGCGCACAACCATCCTTGCGCGGATCGGATGCGCCGTGCAGCACGCCCCGCTTCCAGTCGATAAGGATCACCTGCGCGCCGCCGATTGGCGTTTCGGCTTCCACCACCTGGTGACCAAGACGGGATAGTGCCCGGCGCGTTGCCTGCGGTACGGGCCGCTCAACAACCAGTGCACCGTTCTCCACGTGGAATCGGGGGGCGTCAATGGCCTCCTGTATATCCATGCCGAAATCCAGCCAGTTGCTGATTACGCTGGCCTGCCCCAGTGGCTGGTAGCTGCCACCCATAACTCCAAAAGACAACACGGGCTTGCCGGCGCGATAGGCCATCGCCGGGATTATGGTATGCATGGGGCGCTTGCCCGGCGCGATGCAATTGCCGTGATGTTCATCGAGCACAAAACAGGCGCCCCGGTTTTGCAGCAGGATCCCGGTACTGCCCGCCACCATGCCGCTGCCGCCCGGGTGGTAGAGGCTGTTGATGAACGAGACAATGTTGCGGTCCTTGTCCACCACAGTCAGGTATACCGTATCCCTGTGTTCCGGCAATCCCGGCAAAACCCGGCTGGGCATCGCGCTTGCCGGATCGATGCGGGCAAATTGCTGCTGCGCAAATTGCCTGGATAACAGCGCCTGAACGGGGACGTCACTGAAGGCCGGGTCGGCAATATGGTGCGCGCCCTCGGCCTGTGCAAGTTTGAACGCCTCTGTAACGAGGTGGATGTGTGCCGGACCGAGCTGCTGCAAACCCTCGATACCGGCCTGCTCAAGTATGTTGAGCGTCATGAGTGCCGTGATGCCCTGCGAATTGGGTGGCGCCTCGCAGACCGTAAGACCGCGATATTCACTGGATACCGGCTCAACCCATTCAGAGCAGTGATTGGCAAGATCATCGAATTCCAACAAGCCGTTGTGCTCATGACTGAAGCGTATAATTTCTTCAGCAAGCGGCCCCCGGTAGAACGCATCTTTTCCATGTTCGGCAATAAGTCGCAGGGATCGTGCAAGATCCGGGAAGAAATGCACCGATCCTGCCATGGGTGCCCTGCCATCAACCAGGAATGAGCGCGCACTGTCGGATGACTGCCGGAACAACTGCGCATGTTTATTCCAGCCACCGGCAATGACCGGTGTTACCACAAACCCGTTTTCCGCGTACCCGATGGCGGGCTCGAGCAGAGCTCCGAAATCGAATGAACCAAAGCGTTCAACCGCGCTTTGCCACGCGTCAACCGCACCCGGCACGCTGACCGACAGGATTCCCCGCTCTGGGACCGTCGTCATGTTATGTGCGCGCAGGGCATCCGGGCTGGCACGACCAGGTGCACGACCACTGCCGTTCAATGCATGCAGTTTACCTGTTGCGGCTTCATGGAAGAGCAGGAAACAGTCGCCGCCGATGCCCGTGGAAAGTGGCTCGGTGACGCACAGCGTGGCACTTGCCGCAATAGCCGCATCCATCGCGTTACCGCCGCGCCCGAGTATCCGGAGTGCGGCCGCCGTCGCCATGGGCTGGCTGGTAGCGACCATTGCGCCGGCCGCCATAACCACGGACCTGCCTGGATACTGATTGTCACGCATCGCGTATCATCCGCGCAGCATAGCTCATCAAGGATAACCAGCCTGACTACCGCTCTCTTGCTACTGCTGCATGTGAGCATCCGCCAGGATCTGTCAGTGCACCATAACAGTGACTATATTCGCGTGTTTAAGCAGGTAATCTGTGGCCCCGCCGAATAATAACTGGCTGGCGCGTGAACGACTGAACCCGCCAACAACCAGAAATTCAGCGCCGACTTTGGAACACGCCCTTAACATCGATTCGCCGGCTTGTTTACCCTTGCCGTCCAGCAGCGCAATTTTCGTCTTGACGTCATGCCAGGCAAGATATTCACAAAGCACATTGGCGCTAGCCATTCTTTCCTGCGTGACAAGCAGCGTGATTTCTTTCATTTCGACAAGCCAGGGCATTGTCATGGCCAATGCGCGCGTGCTCTCGATACTATCGTTCCAGCCGATAGCTCCCCGCTCATATCTTTTTGCGACACACTCCGGTGGCGTAATCAGCACCGGACGCCCGGTTCTCAGCAGAATAGCCTCGATAGACGCTCCCAGCGGCGAACGCCGCACCGTCCCTTCCCTGACCCTTGGTTTCGTCACCACGATGACATCACTCGCCCGCCCGTGACGGATCAACAACTCGTCAACATCTCCGAACTCCTGGTGCCAGGCCGCCGTTGCCCCGCCTTTGCTGGTCGGTTGATTGCTGATCGGGACATTGCGATCCGCACATAGCGCCTCGAACTGCTGCTGCAACTCAGCGGCTCTTTCGGTGGCCCCGATGTCGGCATTGTCCTCGGCGCTCTTTCTTAGATTGACGGGCAGATTATAAAACCCGGCCGAAGAAACATCGGATGCGCGTGTCATGATGTGCAGGGCCTTGATATGCGCCCCGAACCGTTCGGCGATAACGAATACCCGACCGAGGGCCGAAAAACTTTCCTTGCTACCGTCTACAGGAACCAGAATGGCTTGTATCCCCATACTTGTACCCTCAGTTGTTTTTCAAGTCTGACTCACCATCCGGCTAAAAGATGAATACCAATTAGCGACTGCCGCGCCCCCCTGCGGATGCAGTCGGCATCAGTTATCAATCCGCCGATCATGCACCGCCTTGCGGCGACAGCTTTGGATGCTCCATTTCTCCAAGTAATTGCTCCGAACCAATCGCGCCCAGCTCCCGTGCCGCCTTGATTTCTGCATCGTCGTAGCCGAGCACTTCACGCAGGATCTCGTCCGTATGCTCTCCCAGCAGCGGCGAACGCTTGATGTCAGACGGCGAATCCGACAGCTTGATAGGATTGCCCACCGTGAGATAGGGGCCACGGGTCGGATGATCCACTTCCACGACCGTCCCGGTGGCGCGCAAGGAAGGCTCCTCGGCAAGCTCCTTCATCGAGACAATCGGCCCACAGGGGATATTATGGGCATTGAGGATATCCATGGCTTCATACTTGCCTTTTGTAAGTGTCCATTCCTCGATCATCGCAAAACATTGATCCAGTTTCGGCAAACGCGCCTCGGGGGTAGCCCACTCCGGATCGTCGATCAACTCTTCATGTCCGATGGTTTTCATCCAGGCTGCCCAGACCTGCGGCTGGATGATAACGTACAGGTAATCATTTTCTCCGCCGGGGGCACACCTCACTGCCCAGCCAGGCTGGCCACCTCCCGAGGCATTGCCGGCACGCGGCACCGAGTCGCCAAAGGTACCGTTCGGGTACTGTGGATACTCTTTCAGCGGCCCGTGCTGCAAACGCTGCTGATCACGCAGCTTGACGCGGCACAGATTCAGCACACCGTCCTGCATGGCGCATTCCACGCGCTGCCCAACACCGCTCTTTTCCCTATGCAGCAATGCAGTAACGATACCAAGTGCGAGGTGAAGCCCGGTGCCGGAATCACCGATCTGGGCGCCGGTCACCGTGGGTGGCCCATCCTCGAACCCGGTGGTGCTTGCCGCGCCGCCGGCGCACTGGGCAACGTTCTCGTAGACCTTGCAGTCCTGGTAGGGACCGGGACCGAAACCCTTTACCGATGCGTAGATCAGGCGAGGATTGATCTCGTGAATCCGCTCCCAGGAGAATCCCATACGGTCGAGCGCACCCGGCGCAAAGTTCTCGACCATAACATCACACTCTTCGATCAGGCGGGTGAAAATTTCCTTGCCCTTGCCGTCCTTGGTATTCAGTGTGATGCTGCGCTTGTTGTGATTCAGCATTGTGAAGTAGAGGCTGTCCACATCCGGTATGTCACGCAGTTGACTGCGCGTGGCATCCCCGACATGAGGCCTTTCAACCTTGATCACATCGGCACCAAACCACGCCAGCAGCTGTGTGCATGTAGGGCCGGATTGCACATGTGTCATATCCAGGATTCGAACTCCACTTAATGCTTTTTCTGTCATGTTTACCTCTGGATCGTTATCAATCTTGCGGGTTCAGACAACGGAAATCGGCCTCATCAGGCAAACCCGTCTAGCGTATCCTCTGCCGTACTGGATATCTTGACCTGGCCTGCGCTTGTCATGGCGCATAGCTCATCAGGGTTCCAGCCGAAACCACCCGGTTAATGGCCAGTGAACTACGGCAGCTTATTCCAGCCAGTCCACGTAATCGTTAATATGTTCCTTCAATTCATTCGTATGTTCGCGCACATAGCGCTCCGACAATTCCGCATCCCGATCTTCCAGTGCCTCGATGATGTGCATGTGGTCAATAATCGAATCTGTTACCCGCTGACGTTCCCTGATTGTGCGTGAACGAATCGAACGCATATGGATAAACAATCCCTCGGCGATATTTTCCAGCAGCTCGCATTTGCTTAATCTGATAATCGCCTGATGGAAATTGATATTCTTCTCTGAATACTCATCAATATGCGCACTGGCACCCTCGGAATCCCTGAATGTTGCAAACATCCTGCGTAAACCGGCAATCTCTTCATCACTTGCATGCACTGTCGCCATGCGCGCCGCCAGACCCTCCAGAGCTCCCCAGACACATATCATCTCGAGAATTTCCCTTTTCGTCTTGCGCACCACGAAGGCACCGCGACGCGGAATATTCCGCACCAACCCTTCCTGTTCCAACCTGGAGAGCGCCTCACGAATCGGTGTCCGGCTGACTCCAAGTTCTTCCGCCAGCCGCCGCTCGTCCAGCTTGGGCGGGTCCTCGTCGGCATAGATGTCCATTAACGAAATTGCAGATTTCAATGCCTCATAAACCCTGTCTTTGAGTACGGTATTTACATTGAGTGGCCGTAATTTGATGGCTGGCTTGGGCATATCCTTTCGAGCATCGAATAGAGAGATATCTGGTATACAATATACCAGACATTCATGGTGCGCAACTCCCCTGACCTGCACGGTGACCGCCATTTGTTCGAGCATTACGGGCTGGCAACATGCCCCGGGAAATCTTCTAACCGGCTAACAAGGCGGTCACTCCCCGGCACTGCCGGCACGCCGCGCGGTGATTGATCTCATAGCAGCCCTGATCACCGGCGTCAGGAACAGTAACACCGCAAACACCATGATCACTCCCGAAATCGGCCGCTCAAAGAACACCAGTACGGAGCCGTGAGACTGCAACAGCGACTGGCGCAGGGATAACTCGGCCAGGGGTCCGAGCACGATAGCAAGCACCATTGGCGCCATCGGGTAGTCGAGCTTGCGCATGAAATAGCCGACCACGCCAAACAGCAACATCAGCCACACATCATGCATATCCTGGGTCGGCGCATAACCTCCGACCACGCACAACACGAAAATGATCGGCGCGAGGATGGTGAACGGGAGTTTCAGTACCCAGACAAATAACGGTATGAACGCAATGTTAAGCACGATTGCGAAAAAGTTCGCTACATACAGGCTGGCAATCAGCCCCCAGACGAACTCGGTCTGGTCAACGAACAGCCTCGGTCCTGGCTCCAGTCCCCATATCACCATACCGCCCAGAAGAATCGCGGTGGTTGGCGAACCTGGTATGCCGAGCGTCAGCATGGGCAGCATGGAACCGGTGCTGGCTGCATTGTTGGCTGACTCCGGCGCAGTGACGCCATCGATATTGCCCTTTCCGAAACTACCCGGCTTGCTGGACATGGTCTTGGCAAAACCGTAGGACATAATCGATGCCGGTGTCGCACCGGCGGCAGGGAGCAGACCGACAAAAAATCCGACAAAGGAACCCATCAGGATAGTCTTGGTACTTTTCACCAGCTCCCTGAGGGCAGCGAGAATACGCTTGACCGATACCACCGCCTGGGAGACCTGCACCCCACCCCGACTACTCTCGATGGTCCAGAGGATTTCACCAATACCGTAGATACCGATGGCAAGAACAAGAAAATTAATACCGTGGAAAAATCCCGGGATATCTCCAAAGATCAGCCGCGGCCGCCCGCTGATAATATCCAGTCCAACCGCACTCATTACCAGCCCGATACAAATCGAAAACAGGGTCTTGGGAATATCATCACCGCCGAGGCCGACAAAGGTGCCAAATGCCAGCATCATCAGCGCAAATTCCTCGGGTGAACCAAATGCGAGTGCCACCTTGGCGAGTGGCGGTGCAAACGCCGTGAACAGAATGATCGATATCGTGCCGCCGGCAAACGAAGCCACCGCGGCCGCAACCAGCGCCTTGTCGGCCATGCCCTTCAAGGCAAGCGGCCGGCCGTCGAAGGTCGTGGCGACCGCGGTCGAGGCGCCGGGTATGCCCAGCATGATGGAACTGATCGCGCCCCCGTACATGGCCCCGTAATAAATCGCCGCCAGAAAAATTATCGCCGAGGTAGGTGGCACGATAAACGTTACCGGTAACAGGATCGCCACACCATTGACAGACCCCAGTCCCGGCATGGCACCGATGAAAAGCCCTACCGCGCACCCAGCAATTACCAGGAACAGGTTCATCGGCTGCAGTGCCACCAGAAAACCGTCAAGTAGATGCTGGATTATTTCCATGTCATGAACCTCAACAAAAATCTGCGTTTCTGAGTGCGAGCCTGCTTATTCTGCCAATAACACCCGCAGATACGCTGTTACATAAAAAAGTCGAACAGCGGGTAAAACAGCTCCTCGGTAGCGCCCTTTGGTAACGTAATATGCAAGAGAATCTCAAAGAAAAGAAATGTAACGACCGGGGTTGAGAGTGCCAGCGTCAGGGTACTGGTCCACGAGTGCCGACCCAGGAAGCGCATGTAGAAGATAAAAAAGAGCGGCACCGCACCATACACCCCGATAAAGTGAATGGACCCGACCATCGCCACCAGGGCCGCGATGACCATAAAGACCAGAGCAAGCGCATGACTCTCCAGAAAGGGATGCGAGGACCGGGACTGCGGTGTAGCTCGCATGAACCAGCGGACAATTATCCACAGCGAACAAATGAGCATCCCAAGTGACAACCAGAACGGGAAGGCCCCGCCGCCGGGACCGCTGCCCTTGACCCAGCCGATGGGGAGCTCGGCACTCTTCGACATCAGGTAAGCGGAGAAAATCGCCATTACAATGGCCATTATCAGTTCAGCACGCCGCATGACGACTCTCCCCGCCCCTGAGTGAATTTCGTTATCTAAAACCGCAGCTAACGGTTATTGCTTGATCTCTCCGATCTCCGTCAGTAGTTTTTTGTGATTCGCCAATGCATCGGTCCAGTAGGCATGCAAATCGTCACCACTGATAAAATCACCAAGCAGGCTCTTCGTCTTTTTATAACCCTGCCACTCTTCCGAGTTGTATACCTTGGTGAATACATCGCGGTAGTAGGCTACTGCATCGTCACTCATGCCCGGCGGACCGACAACACTACGCTGCATGTAATAGGCATTCGGATGCCCGAGTTCAGCCATTGTAGGTACGTCCGGAAACATATCCAGCCGCTTCGCGGTAAACGCGGCGATAGGCACAACGTCCCCGTTCTGATAAAACCCCAGCGCCTCCGAGGGGTTGTTGACAGTCGAGTCGGCGTGCTTGCCGGCCAGCTGTTTTGCAACATCACCGCCGCCCTTGAAGGGTATGTAGCGAATACTCAGGCCATAGGTCGCATTCAGAAAGCTGGTCAGCAACTCGTCTTCCTGAGCCTTGCCCGTGCCGGCCATGACCCAGTCATTACCCTTGGCCTTGGCTGCTGCCACGAATTCCTCCATATTTTTGATGCCGCTGTCCTTGTGTACCCATAACAGGAATGTATCCTCTGCCATTCGCGCAATAGGTGTGAATTTCAGCGGATCAATGTTAAGTGCTGGTTGACGCAGCGGGGTTGTATAGAAGCTGTTCAGCGTGACCATGACAGTATGGTCGTCGCCGCTCTTGCCATTGAGATACACCAACGCCTCGGCACCGGAGCCGCCCGACTTGTTGACCGGAATAAGTGGCTTCGATGAGAAGTTGTGCTTCTCAATAACGGTTTGCATCAGGCGGGCCATTTTATCCGCTCCGCCTCCAGGGCCGGCCATGATGACGAATTCGACCGGTTTCTTCGGTTGCCAATCAGCTGCCACGACATTCGTTGCAAAGGCAACGGCCGCAGCAAATAGTACGAAACACAATTTTTCAGCCTTATGCGTTATTTTCATTTCTCCATCCTCCGTTTAATTAACAGGAAGCCAGCCATGACCGATTCCTGTACGAACAGACATACATCAAACCACCGTGTTGTTTATCGATATTTGGTATGTTGTATACCGCTCACCATTATTGGCAGTAACACATATAAATTATATTGATGAAAATAGCCAGAATCTGCACTCGCAATCCACGACATAATCAGGCACGACCTGCCAAATTTCTATGTGAAATAGAGACTTGTTAGCCGCCCAGCGCACTGGCCATCGTCACACCAATGGTGCCCGGAGATTCGGCAATATGTACGCCCGCATGGCGTAAAGCCTCAATCTTGGCCTCGGCGTGCCCGGTACTGTGTTCGATAATCGCACCGGCGTGACCCATTCGGCGCCCCGCAGGCGCGTGGCGACCGGCAACGTAGGCAACCACCGGTTTGTTGCTTTTATGCTGGCTCAGGTAGTCCGCCGCCTGCTCTTCTGCTGTGCCTCCAATCTCGCCGATCAATACAATACCTTCAGTCTCGCCATCCGCCATAAACAACTCCAGGCAATCGCAGAATGTCATCCCCTGAATCGGGTCTGCACCAATACCTATACAGGTTGACTGACCGAGTTTATTTCCGGTTGTCTGTGCCACTGCTTCATAGGTGAGCGTCCCCGCGCGTGAAATAATACCGATCTTGCCGCGACGGAAAATAGTCCTGGGCATGATGCCGATCATGCACTCACCGGGTGTGACAATCCCCGGACAATTCGGGCCGACAAGCCGCGAACGGGAAGTCTCCAGGACACGTTTGACACGGACCATATCCAGGACCGGAATGCGCTCCGTGATACATACGATCAGGGGCAGGCCGGCATCTATCGCCTCTTGAATTGCCTCCGCGGCAGTTGCGGGCGGTACGAATATCATGCTTGCAACCGCACCGGTCGCGCGTACCGCCTCTTCGACGCTATCGAAAACCGGCAACCCCAGGTGCCGGCTACCACCCTTGCCAGGCCGTACGCCGCCGACCAGCCGGGTACCATCGGCGATAGCCTGTTCCGCATAGAAGGTCCCCTGCCGGCCGGTGATGCCCTGACAGATAACCCTGGTTCCTGCGTCGACCAATACCGCCATGCCCGTCTCCTCTTTGCACTTGCGGGCCAAGCCCGGAACTAGCCCGCAGTGCGACCAATGGTTTCGTCTTTCCGTGTTAACAAGCCCTGAACCCGTTGCCACCACTTTTGCTGCCCGCTCAGCCTGGCTTCAGACGCCGCCTTGACGACCAGCTCTGCAGCATCGGCGAAATCCTCTGCAAACGTAATCGCCAACCCGGAATCCCTGAGCCTGTCTCTGGCAAAATCGGCATTCATGCCGGCCAGTCGCACAATCAGCGGTACACGAACAGGGAATTCCCTGGCCGCCAGTATTATGCCGTCAGCAATCGTGTCGCAGCGCATGATGCCGCCGCCAAAGACGTTAACCAGAATTGCCTCGACACCCGGATCAGACAGAATCAGTCCGAATGCGTACTTTACGCGTTCGAACTCCACGGCTGGCGGCATATCGAGAAAGTTTGCCGGCTCTCCACCATAAAACTTGACCGCGTCGAGTGTGGCCATTGCAAGTCCGGCACCACTGGCGAGACAACCGATGTTGCCATCGAGCTTTACATAATTAAGGCCATGTTGTGTGGCATCCAGTTCGCCCCATTGCAGTTCGCCATCATCGCGCAGCGCTCGTATATCTTCATGACGAAACAGTGCGTTGTCGTCAAATGTCACGGTCGCGTCCAGCGCTATCAATGTACCGGCAGCAGTTATCGCCAGGGGATTAATCTCGATCAGCGATGCATCCAGGCCCATGAACATGGCATACATCGCCAACATGACCCGTACTGCCTCATCCGTCTGCTCATCCGTTAGCTCAAGTGCAGCAGCAACTTCCCGCGCGGCATCCTGCTGCAAGCCCTCGAAAGGGTCGATGCCAATTTTCAGTACCGATTCGGGAGAACGTGATGCTATCGATTCGATATTCACACCGCCCTCACCGAGGACAATCAGCGTCACCCGGCTTGTCCTGCGATCCACCATCATGCCGAGATAAAGTTCACGCTGCACTTCGCATACCTGTTCGATATACAGCCGGTTCACCGGTCTACCGTCCGGGCCCGTCTGATCTGTAACCAGTACGTGCCCGAGCATTTCCCGCGCCGTATCCCGCACGGCTGCAAGCGAGTCAACGAAGCGGATACCGCCCTGCGCATTCTGATTGCTCACGAAATGACCGGCTCGTCGTCCACCGGCATGTATCTGTGCCTTGACTACCCATGCGGATCCGCCAAGTTCCCGGGCAACGCTGGCGGCCTCGTCCGGAGTTGACGCGACAGCGCCCCGCGGAATGCGAATAGCGTTTTTGTCCAGCAGTTGCTTGGCTTGATATTCGTAGATTTTCATCTCAGGCCACTTCTGTTATCTCCACGTGCGCGGCGCAAAACTTGAAATCAGGTATCTTGCCTAACGAATCGAGCAACGCTTTGGCCTGATACTCGTGAATGTTCTTTGTCTTGTTATTATCTTTATCTGAGATATTTGTTATACAGTATTCCAGATAATTGGGGCATGCAAGCATCATGCGGATGGCCCTGAATCCGGCGAATCGTCAGAGGAATACACGGTGCCCTGCAGCAAAACTACTGGATTACGGATTTACTATGAACGACAAGGCATTGGCTGCCCGGTGCTTTTAATCGGGGGTGTAGGGGGTGATCTGCGTTGCAAACCTGGCTTGCTGGAGAGTGAATTGGCGAACAGGTTCGACCTGCTGACCTTTGACCAAAGAGGCACCGGGCAAACCGACAAGCCTGATTCACCATACACGATGATGCAATACGCGCGTGATGCGGCGGAATTAATGGATGCCGTTGGCTGGAACAGCAGTCATGTTATAGGGGTATCATTTGGCGGAATGGTTGCGCAGGAACTGGCGCTGCAATTCCCCCGCTACGTGCGCAGCCTGGTGCTCGCCTGTACCGCCCCGGGTGGCGCGGGAGGGTCTTCATATCCATTGCATGAACTGTCTGACCTGGCGCCCGCTGAACGGTCGCGGAAAATGCTGGCGATTGCGGATGTCCGAAGAAACGAGGCGTGGCAAGCCGCTCATCCGCAGGAGACCGAGCAACTCCTGCAACAGGCGGCCGCCGCTGCCTCGCCGTTTTTAAAAGAACCCGGGGGCATCATGGGCATTACCCGCCAGATAGAGGCGCGCAGTCACCACGATAGCTACGCGCGTCTGCCACGGATCCAGGTACCTGTGCTGGTTTGCGGAGGACGGTACGATGGACAGGCTGCTCCGGAGGTGGTCGAAAACCTGCACCGCCAGATTCCAGGCGCGGAAATTCGTTTCTTCGAGGGCGGTCATCAATTCCTGAACGAGGACCCGGAGGCCAGCGAGGCGGTTGCGGAATTCCTGCAGCAGCAATGCCAAACAGGGTAATAAGCACGCGCAATCCCGTCTACACAGCAGGTGCTGCAAGCACGGCTTATTGAAGCGAGTGTCCGACGCAAGCCAGCACGGCAATGCTATCTGACGAAAACCATTGACTGTCTGCGCAGCGAAGTAAACTGATACATCCGGGCAACGGCGTTTTCAGTTCACGGCTGCATGGTCAGGGCAACTAGCCAGCTTTATAGTACTCCGCCAGGCCGTTCATCACTGCATGCTTGTCGAATTCCGCTCCCATCTTCAGCATGGCATCGGCGAACCGTCCCACGATTTCGGTGATCGCCTCAACCGATAGCTGGTTGAGAATGCCAATGCGTATCTGAACCGGTTCCGACAGGGTTGGCCAGATACAGAAATTCTCCGCCCGGCAGCCGGCCACCAGGTCTTTTTCGCGTCCCGCCAGTTTGCCAGGCAGGTTCAGCACGATCAGGCTGGGCATGTCCGAGGTCACGTCACAACCCATCGCCGCGACCACCTGTTTCAACGCCGCTTCATGATAGAGATAATCTTTTGCCTTTTGCGCACGCCCGTAGCCCAGCAGAATACGCAGCGCTTCATGGAATGCTGCGACGGCATAGCCGGAATGGGTGCGATGGTAGGTTCCCGCCGCAACATCCTCGTCGTTGATGATGCCCCAGTGCCGCGCTTCAAGGATCGGGTGATGCACGAAGGTGTAGCAGCCGCGCTGCTTCAGCACGGCAATCGCCTTGTCGGAGAAACTGACCGGCGCGTAGGTCAGTGGCAGGCTCAACACGCCCTTCTGCGGACAGGAAGCCCAGGCCACGACGCCCGGATAGTCGTCGATATCGAAATCACCGACACCCAGGCTCGACACTGCATCGATCAACCCCATCACGGCGTGTTTCTGGCAAGCGACGTTGAACCCCTCGATGTCATTGACCCTGCCGCTGCCGGTCTCCCAGTGCGTCATGAACGCCCACATCGGCTTGTGCTCGGCCAGCGCCCGCTCGATGATATCGCCGGTGACGGACTGGCCGTGCGGAACATTGATCACGATGACGTTGGCCGGCTGCGGGTTCAATGAATCGGCGGCGAGGTCTTCCAGCGACGACGCCTTCATGCGGAGACACAGGCTGTCGATACTGCTGAACGTGCCATTGACGAACACAACCACCTTGTCACCGGGCAGTACCAGGCTCTGGATGCTGTCGAGGCCGCTCCAGCCGGTGCCGCCGACACCGAAGGTATACAGATTCTTGGTACCCCAGAGTTCGCGCAGCATCAGCTTCGCCTCGACCATGCCGCGCAGCACGTCTTTCTGCATATGGTCCGCAACACCCGTTTTACAAAATCGCTCCAGTACGCGCGGGTCTGTTTTGCCAGGACCGGGACCGGCTGCCAACGTCTCTGGAATCTCTAGGGCGGGGAAAATTTTCACAATGCCTCCTGGGTCTTGACCTGATGCTACGTTGTTATGGCTTCCAACAAAAGCCTGGCGGGGTTGCGGCAGTATACAAAACGGGGCTTTTATTCACGCCCACAGCACCCGGATTCCGTTAAGCAGGCACTCAACCAGATGGTGAACCAGGCTTAAACCAGTTTGTCACGCGGTGTCTTACCCGAAAAAAAGGCATCGATGTTCTCGACGACCCGCATTCCCATAGCGACGCGGGTTTCAATCGTCGCACTGCCGAGGTGCGGCAGCGTGACGACATTTTCCATCCCGAGCAACGGCTCGGAAATGGTTGGCTCGGACTCATAAACATCAAGCCCTGCACCGGCGATTTGGCCACTTTGCAAGGCCGCCACCATCGCCTGCTCGTCAACAATGTCGCCGCGCGCGGTATTGATCAGGAATGCACCGGGTTTCATCGCGGCAAAGGCGTCCGCGCCGATCAGGTGATAGGTCTCCTTGCCGCCCGGGCAGTGCAGGGAAACAAAATCCGCTTGTTCAAAAACCTCTTTCGGAGAACTGCACTGGCGCGCATTCAACCCGGCAATGTCTTCCGCTCGCGGCGGAAACGGGTCGTGGAATATGATTTTCATACCGAAGCCGTGCGCCGCCCGTGTCGCCACCGCACGTGCAATACGACCCATGCCGATCAAGCCAAGCGTCTTGTGATGCACGCTGGTCCCCATCATGTGAGTCGGGCGCCAACCGGTCCATTCCCTGTTGCGCGCATGGCGTTCGCCCTCTCCCGCCCGCCGGGCAACCATCAACATCAGGGTTATCGCGAGATCGGCTGTGCAATCGGTCAACACATCCGGCGTATTCGAAACGGTGAGACCGGCCGCCTTCGCCGCATCGAGATCGATATGATTGAACCCGACCCCGAAACTTCCGATCATGCGGGCCTTCATCGGCGTGGCGCCCAGCACCTCGGCATTGACCTTGTCGGATACCGTAGGCAACACCGCATCGGCGCTGCGAAATGCATCCTGCATCTCAGCCACCGTCATCGGCACATCGTCGACATTCAGTTGTGCATCGTATTTTTCTGTCAGGACCTTTTCGACCTCTTCAGGCCAACGGCGGGTAACGATGATTCTTGGTTTGCTCATTGAGATTCCCCCTCTTTCAATCGAGTCCGACCGGCGTTTTGCAGGATGATCCCCGACAGGCGCATCAATTCCGGCATAAATTCACTCATACGGCCTTGCTCACGGGGTCTGGACGTGTGCATTCCGGGAGCTTGCCCAGCGCGCTTCCCGCCGACTTACCCCGTTCGCCAGCACCCGTGTGTGCGAGGACTTCATTCAGCGACAGAAAATTATATCGCATGGCTAACATTATGTGCTGTCGCATCATTTCCGGCAACTGAATCCATTTGGGACGGCCTGGATGTGACTGGCCCATATGGGGACGCCTCTGATTATTCCGGTTCTTTGAGGGTACTGTCTGTAGCTTGGCAGAATAAGCCGCTTCAAAGCGCCTGAAACCCGTGCAACGGATAATGTCAGCGGGATGCCCCGCACCCTTGGCGCAGGCGGACCTGACCATTTATCATTATTTACCAATACTTGCCTGCGGCGGGAGATGAGGCCCGTTGACGGGGCAAGATTCCCTGTCACGGCGGGAAACCACCTTTTGCCTGATATGATAGTCAGCATGAGCACCACGAGCTTGATCCAATGATTGCACCTGGTCGACAACAGGCATTGATCAAAATGCTTGCAAATCAGCGCCTGCCCGACGCTTACCTGGAAAGCGCTCAGCACTGGTTCGATCCGCTTGCACAACAGTTCGCAGGGCAATGCCGCAAGCAGGCGGGTCTTCCCTTGCTGATTGGCATCAACGGCAGCCAGGGCTCCGGCAAGAGCACCCTCAGTGAATACCTGAGCCTGATACTGCAGTGGGACTGGGACTTGCGTGCAGTGGTGTTATCACTCGACGACGTGTACCACACGAAATCACGGCGCGAACTGCTGGCCCGGCAAATACACCCCCTGCTTGCCACGCGCGGCGTACCGGGCACCCACGACATGGAGCTGGCCGAAGCCACCTTGCAGAAGTTGCTGCAGCCGGGTGCTGCAGCAGAGGTGCGCATCCCGCGTTTCGACAAGGCGACGGACGACCGCAAGCCGGAATCGGAATGGGACAGAGTGATTACACCCGTGGATGTGGTCATCCTGGAAGGCTGGTGCCTGGGCATCCCGCCGCAACAGGAAGCGGATTTATTGCGACCAGTCAATGCGCTGGAAGCCCGGGAAGACCCGCAGGGGATATGGCGCCGCTACGTCAACCAGGCGATTGAACGCGACTACCTGCCACTGTACCGACAGGTGCAGCAGTGGCTGATGCTGCGCGCCCCCTCCTTTGACTGTGTTTTCAACTGGCGCATGGAACAGGAGAGCAAGCTGGTGCCAGTTGCGAATTCGCAGGGGGTGATGGATACCGAACAGGTGGCGCGCTTTATCCAGCACTTCCAGCGCCTGACCGAGCACGGCCTGGAGGCCTTGCCACCGCTGGTCCACCACCTGTTCCAGCTGGACAGCCAGCGCAGGATTACCGCCTATAGCCAACCCCTGGCCAGCATGACGCAAGACCGTTAACGGGTCGCAAACCCGCGCAAGCGAGTCGATAGCCGGTCATTGATCCAACGTCAGGACAATCTTGCCGAAGTGCTTGCTCTGTTCCATTGTCCTGTGGGCCTCGGCGACATCATCAAGCGGAAAGGTCCTGTAGATAAGGGGCTTGATGGACCCGTCGGAGAAAGCCGGCATCACGGTGCTGGTGAATTGCGCAACGATCTGCTGCTTTTCCTGCACGGAACGTGACCGCAGCACGGAGCCGATGATGTGCTGGCGCTTTACCATCATGAGGGCAAGATTCAGTTCGGCCTTCGCGCCACTCATGACACCGATAATCACGAGCCTGCCTCCGACCGCAAGCGCCTTCATATTTGGCGCAAGGTAGCTCGCGCCGATATGATCGAGGATGACATCGGCGCCTTTTTTCCCGGTAAACGCCCTGACCGCTTCTGCAAAATCCTCCTGCTGGTAATTAATAACGAGATCGGCACCGAGTTGCCTTACACGCTCGATCTTTCCGGCAGATGCAGTGACCATAATCCGGCTGTTCGGTGCGAGCTTGCGGCACAACTGGATAGCGGCAGTGTTCACGCCGCCGCCACCGCCGTGGGCAAGCACACACTGCCCGTCTTTAAAACCACCGATCATGAAGATATTCAGGAACGCGGTAATGTAGCTTTCGCATACACATGCCGCCGACTCAAAACTCATGGTTTCCGGAATCGGGATCAGGTGACCGGCATAGGCGACAGCATATTGTGCATAACCGCCTCCACCCACCAGGGACATGACGCGGTCTCCGCGCTTGCATGACGTCACTCCCGGCCCGGTTTCCTCGATAACGCCGGCGACCTCCAGACCGGGGATTTCCGAATCACCCGCTGGTGGAGGATAATTACCTTCGCGCTGCACGATATCGGGGCGATTTACCGACGTTGCGGCGACCTTGATCAGGACCTGTCCCTCGGAAGGCACCGGTTTCTGTGTTTCGCCGATCTTGAGCACCTCCGGACCACCGAAACCATCAAGCAACACCGCTTTCATAATAAACCTCCCTCGTAAAAACTATAAAGCGCCCCCTTGCACGGTCAGTCATGCTAGCACACATGATGCCTGTCAAAACGCAGTGCAGATTCAGCGGAGTGTCCGCGTAACACCTGGGTTACCTGCCGCCCGGGTATCTCAGTCTGTAACCAGGCATGCAAAAAGCCCCTGCAGTATCGCGACTGGATTACGGCCTGATCATACCGAAACCCTGCCTGATTGAGCCACGTTGACCTGAATGGATTCCGGTCATTTGCCCTTCCCCCGGCTAATCCATGCCTCACGGCCAATCGATACCCGGTTGCATCTGCGCAATGCAGCAACATTGGTTGCACGAGAATGCTTTCTTGAGTCAGCCGAACAGGCCGGACTGCGCCGGCGCTCGACTGTCCGGCAACAGCAGCGCAACTCGTGCCGGCAATTTTTCTTGCAGATGCATCAGGATCTGCTTAATGACCACCGGGTCTTCGATGCAGGCAATCACCCTGGCTGTTCCTCCACAGACTCGGCACCTCTCAACGTCAAGCTTGAAAAGCTTGATTGACTAGTCATGGTCAAATGGTCATTGTTTCCGGGAGCTCTGTCAGATGGAGGTAATTATGCGGGCGGAAGTCAGGAAGCATGATGCGGCTGTTGAATTTCCAACGCCGGAGCGCTGTCACATCGCGGAAGTCGCCAATGATGCCGGGGATGAGCTGGTTTCGATTGCGCGCGCAAGGGTTGAGCCCGAGGTCACGACGGCCTGGCACAAGTTAAAAGGGGTCAGTGAGCGCTATATCATCGTTTCGGGAGAAGGGCGTGTTGAAATCGACGACCTGCAGCCGGTTGATGTCTGTGAGGGTGATGTCGTACGCATACCGGCTGGTGCGGCGCAGCGCATCAGTAATACGGGCAATGATGACCTTGTCTTCTACGCCGTTTGCTCGCCACCCTTCGAGGTTGGCTGCTATGTGAGCCTGGAATAGATGTTAAATAAAGGGGTCGGATACATTTATTCACTGCCCATCACATGGGGAACCAAGGGGTCAGAGTACATGAAAAACTGCTTGATCCCAACTCTGGCGAGGAACCAAGGGTAAGAACGAATCAAGTACTCTGACCCCTTAATTGTTGCACAGGTCACAGCTCCGGGGGACCGAGTGGCGGAAACTGCATCCACGAATGATTTCCGGCACTCTGCCCCTCAGTTCCGGGAACGGATTACTGCGTGTATGCTGGCCTTTGCAAACCCAGGAGGCAGCTCAAATGCTGAAATTCATAAGCAAGCATATCCTTACCGGACTGGTGGCCATCCTGCCCGTGATACTCACGCTCTACCTGCTCTACTGGTTTGTGGTATCCACGGAAGCCGTGCTAGGCGACATGATCCGCCTGTGGCTGCCGGAAAATCTGTACCGGCCCGGCATGGGTGTGATTATCGGGCTGACAGCCGCGTTCATCGTGGGATTGCTGATGCATGCCTACGTGGTGCAAAGGTTGTTCGCCATGGGAGAAAAACTCCTCTACCAGACACCCATGGTCAGATTGATCTACCCGGCGATACGCGACTTCCTGAATTATTTTTCACCGGACACCAAAAGGGAATTCGACCAGGTGGTCGCCGTCACGCTGGGCGATACCGGCATGCAGGTGATCGGCTTCGTTACCCAGGAAAACCCGGAAAAGCTGCCTGAAGACTTCCGCACAGAAGACAGTGTGCTGGTCTACCTGCCGCTGAGTTACATGATCGGGGGTTATGCCGTGCTGATGCCCCGCAGCGCCATCCGGCCGGTCGACATGAACATGGAGGAAGCGATGCGGTTTACCCTGACCGCCGGCGTCACCGGCGCCACCGCGCCCGGGGCATGGAAATAAATCGGCGAATCGTTCAGGGTGCCGGTGAAAATTCGCAATCATTTCCATTTGTCAGCGCCCCCTTTAACTCAGTCGCAGGAGCGCAGGGATGCGCGAACGCGGAGGCCGGCCTGTTCGCGGACAACGTCCGCTCCTGCCGGTGCATCGAGTTTTGCAGGAGCGCTTCGCAAGCGCGATTATTTTAACGGGGAAGTTCCAGGCCTAGAGTTGCACTGTCCTGTTCAGCAATGCATCGATGACTTGTTCCATTTCACTACCGCTTACTTCATCCCTTTCACAACTGGAAATACAGAGATTCGCTGCCGCCACAGGCTGTAATGAATTCCCGACAAACAGGTCCAGCGCCGCCCCGCCCCTCTGGATAATGTCCTTGCAGACCAGCGGGCTCAACATCCCGGCAGTCTCCAGCACCGGCAATACCGCGACGTTGTGCAGGGCAGTCAATAATTTCGGCCCGATATACTGCGCAGGCATGGTTCCATCATTCAGCGACAGCAGGCGTTGCGCAGTGTCCGCATAAAAATCCAGCAACCTGTTTCCCCTGCGAAACATCAAAAATGCATTGTGCACCTTTGTGTAGACCTTGAGCCTGCCGTGCCTGTCGTGCTGCACCCAGACTTCACGGCCCACCGCACAGGGCAGTTCGGGAATCACAAATGCCGGCGCATTGAATACCAGGAAATCGGCATCCAGCCAGATCACGGTTTGGTAGCCCTCCTGCAAGGCATCCTGCAGCAGCAACAGGCGCGCCAGGTCGGTGGCAACCACCTTTTGCCTGCGTGTTTTTTCCAGGAGAGGGCCGGGTACACCACCAAACAGCTCATCGCCCACAAAACGATAGTCAAACCCGCGCATTACACACCAGTCACGCACGGATGCAAGACAACGTTCAATCCAGGGATAGGGTAATGGCGCGCGGTGCGACTGTATGACAAGGGTATCGTGCATCTGGTATTCCGGGGACGTTGTACTTGATTCTAATTTTCAACAGGGCGCAGGTAATCAGTATATTGTCCGCGGAACAGCAACTGGAGAAAGACATGAAGCTTGCGATGGTTGGTCTGGGCAAGATGGGCGCCAACATGGTGCGCCGACTGGTCAGGGATGGTCACGAGGTGGCCGCCTATGACCTGGGCGCGGCTGCCACCGAGAGCCTGGCGAGCGAGTCCGGCGCCATTACCGCGGCGGACTCGCTCGCCGCCCTGCTCGCCGCGCTGCCACGACCGAGGGTGGTCTGGCTGATGGTTCCGCACCAGTTTGTCGACAGCAGTATCGACGACCTGACCGGTGTTGTTAGTTTGCACTAAATATTGATCCAGCCAGAACAGCTATTTGCGTGTCAGTTTTATCCATCAAAAGTCGATGTAACAGATACATTCCCATAGATTACCTGGCCGTGCAGATAGTTCATTTTTCAGTGCATATTCCGGGTCAACATTCGCCGCAAATTAACACCCTATTTGGATTACCTACCGCCCTCGATCCACTTGCGAATACGGTTGGCGTCGCCGAAGGGCGTCAGCTTGCCGAAGGAGTTGAGCAGCACGATGGTGAGTGGCTGGTCGTCAATCTCAGCCTGCATCACGAGGCAGCGCCCGGACTCGTTGAGGTAACCGGTCTTGCTGAGCTGGATGTCCCAGCTCCTGTTCCTCACCAGCGGGTTGGTGTTATTGAACATGAGTTCACCGCGGCCCTTGTATGGCCTGACTGTGGCCGAGCGGGTGGTGGTGGCAGTACGAATCAGCGGGTAGGACATGGCAGCGCTCACCATCCTGGCCGTGTCGCGAGCGGAGGAGACATTAGCGGGATCAAGACCAGCAGGATCTTTGAAATGGCTGGCCCGCATACCAAGCGCATCCGCCTTTTTGTTCATGGCCACGACAAATGCCGCTTTACCCTCAGGCCATGTGCGGGCAAGTGCATTGGCTGCCCGGTTTTCGGATGACATCAGCGCCAGCTGCAACAACTGTTTGCGTGTCAGTACCGCGCCATACTGCAGCCGCGAACCGGTCATCTGGATCGGATCCCGGTCATCATTGGTGATGGTAATCTGCTCCTGCAGATCGAGCTTGCTGTCCAGGATAACCATCGCCATCATCAGCTTGGTAATCGAAGCGATGGGCCGTGGGTCATTCACATGCCTGGAATAGACTGCCTCACCATTCTGATCCAGCA
Organism: uncultured Gammaproteobacteria bacterium; assembly: GCA_905480065.1. Classification (GTDB taxonomy): domain Bacteria; phylum Pseudomonadota; class Gammaproteobacteria; order UBA9214; family UBA9214; genus UBA9214. The sequence goes on from CAJQOV010000087.1 coordinate 25,622, forward strand.
CCAGCACCGCGTCCGACCTGAGCTCCAGTTTATTCGGGTTCAGTGCGCCCCAGCGCGGCGCTGTGACGACCTGCGAGGTTGTGCTGGCCTCCTGCTTTGCCAGCTGCACAGTGGTATCCGCAGCCATTCCCGGCCCTGCAAAAAAGAGGAGTGACAGACAACCGGGTAGGAGAAAGGGCTTCATGGTCAACATTGTCCTCGGCCATCAGGCGCGTTAGTCAGGCTGGATCGGATGCCAGTGCATACAGGGGGCAATGGCGTTATTCATCCCCCCTGCGCCGGACTGCCCCGCCTTTTCCACACTCGAGGAATCAGCAGACGGAGGGATTACACTTTAGGAACCTCTGAATAATTCATTGTCGTCATCCCGGCGCATGCCGGGATCCAGCGTTTTCAATACACTGGATGCTGGTCTTCGCCGGCATAACGAATTAATCAGAGGTTCCTTTATTCACCCCATCTCCGTTTATTGGCTAATCGGTATACTGTCCCCGGAATCCAGGACCGAATAGTAGAGAATAATGTGCGCTGACACCAATTGTTCCAGTCTCCCGATCGAACAGGTCATCCCCGACATCCGGCAGGCGCTCCTGGGCGGTAACCGCCTGGTGCTGGTGGCGCCGCCCGGTGCCGGCAAGACCACGCTGGTGCCGCTGGCGCTACTGAATGAGCCGTGGTTGGGCCGGCGGATGATCATCATGCTCGAACCGCGCCGCCTCGCCGCCCGTAATGCCGCGGCGCGCATGGCTGCCCTGCTCGGCGAGCAAACCGGCGCCACCGTGGGTTACCGGATACGCGCCGAGCGCTGCAGCAGTGATCGCACGCGCATCCTGGTGGTGACCGAAGGCATCTTGACCCGGATGCTGCAGGCCGATCCCGAACTCGCCATGGCCGCACTGGTGATCTTCGATGAATTCCACGAGCGCAACCTGCATGCCGACCTGTCGCTGGCCTTTTGCCTGCAGTCGCAGGAACTGTTGCGTGCCGATCTCAGGCTGCTGGTGATGTCCGCAACACTCGACGCGGCCGGCGTGTCGCGCTTGCTCGACGACGCACCGGTGATTACCAGCGTGGGGCAAACCTTTCCGGTCGAAACGACCTACCTGCCGGACAAGACACCCCTGCCCGAACCCGGCCGGATCGCCGCTGCGGTGATGCGCCGGCTCGAACGGGTACTGGCGGAGGAAACCGGCAGCGTGCTCGTGTTCCTGCCGGGGGTGCGCGAGATCAAACAGGTCGAGCAGGCGCTCGGCACACAGCCGCTCGAGCAGAGGCAGGGCATGCCGATCGTGGCACCGCTCTACGGCGACCTGTCGCGCGAACAGCAGGACCGGGCGATACAACCCTGCGCGGCCGGCCGGCGCAAGATCGTGCTGGCAACCAACATCGCCGAGACCAGCCTGACCATCGAGGGCATTGCGATCGTGATCGACAGCGGCCTCGAACGGCAGGCCCGCTTCGACCCCGGCTCGGGCATGAACCGGCTCGACACCGTGTTCATCTCCCGGGATTCGGCCGACCAGCGCAGCGGCCGCGCCGGCCGGCTGGGACCGGGCAAGTGCTACCGCTTGTGGACGTCGGGACAGCAACAGCGCATGGCACGCCACAGCTCTCCCGAAATCCTGCGCAGTGATCTCGCTCCCCTGGTACTGGAAGTGGTCCACTGGGGCGTGCGCGAGACCGGTGAACTACGCTGGCTGGATCCGCCCAATGCCGGCGCGGTCGCGCAGGCGCGCGAACTGTTGTGCGAACTCGGCGCCATCGACGACCGGCCACGCATCACCGCACACGGCAGGCAACTGCTGGAGACCGGCGCACATCCCCGGCTGGCGCACATGATGATCCGTGGCGCGCAAGCCGGTCATGGTTTCGATGCCTGTCTGCTGGCCGCGCTGCTGACCGAGCGTGACATCTTTACCGCCAGCGGCGAGCGTACCGCCGATGTCGCACCACGACTCGCCCTGCTGCGCACGTTCCGGCAGGATGAAGGCACGGCCTGCGCGTACGGCGTAAACCGTCAGCAGTGCCGGCTGGTACTGCGCGCGGCCGCAGAATTCCACCGCCGCATCCGGCGCTTTGAACGGCAAGCCGGCGCGGACACGATCGACGACCGCGACCTGCCCGGCGTGCTGCTGGCATGGGCCTACCCCGACCGTATTGCCCGTTCCCGCCACAGCGCCGGTAACCGCTACCTGTTGCGCAGTGGCAAGGGTGCCTTTCTGGAGGCGGGCGAGGCCCTGGCAACAGCAGAGTTCATCGTCGCCGCCGACCTCGACGGCCGCCAGCGCGAGGCCCGCATCTACCTCGCCGCGGAAATATCCCTGGAACAGATCGAAGTGCGCCACGCCAGCGACATCACACGCGATTCCAGTGTCAGCTGGAATGCACAGACGCAGAGCGTCGATGCCGTCACCCGGACCTGTCTCGGCGCCCTCGTGCTGGAACAGCAACCGGCCGCGGACATCGCACGCGAGGCCGTGCATGCCGCCCTGCTCGCAGGCATCCGGCAGTGCGGGCTTAACTGCCTGCCGTGGGACAGGCAGGCGCAGACGCTGCGCCAGCGCGTACAGTTCCTGCACACGCAACAGCAACTTGGTGCGATCAACGAGCCGGAACTCGCTGCGCTCACCCTGCCCGACCTGTCCGATGCGGCGCTACTGGATCACCTCGAAGACTGGCTGCTGCCGTATCTCGACGCGCACAACAGCATCCGCAAGCTGCAGACGCTCGACCTGCACGCCATCCTGCTCGGCACCCTGAGCCATGCGCAGCAACAGGCACTGGACCGGCTGGCACCGACACACACACCCGTACCGAGCGGTTCGCGCATCGCCATCGATTACAGCGACGCCAACAACCCCGTGCTCGCGGTGCGCCTGCAGGAACTGTTCGGCCTGCAACAGACACCCGCCATCATCAACGGTCGGTTCAGGCTGCTGCTGCATCTATTGTCGCCGGGCTACAAGCCGATGCAGGTCACGCAGGACCTGGCAAGCTTCTGGAAAACGACGTACTTCGAGGTACGGAAAGAACTCCGCGGCCGCTACAAGAAACACCACTGGCCGGAAGATCCGTTGGCGGCGCAGGCCACCAGTCGCGCGAAGCGACGGGGAGAATAAAACGGGGGCCGGATACAATTCATCTGAAAATGTATCCGGCCCCATAATTGGATGTCACGCCGCTGTCAGGTGGTCTTCCTGCACCGGACTCGCAGCTGAATGCCGCCGACCTGCTGGTATTGCAGCAAAGGGTGCTGGGCCTGATTAGCTTCTAAACAGCGGACAGGCCACGTTATCTCAACCAGAGGAATCGTGGTCTGCCCCCTGCTCTCCCTGTTTGCCCTGCCCCCTTTTATTCACTTATGCTAGGAACATGGCAACCCGGCGCAAAACCCCACAGGCCGCAGCGCACAAACCGCATCCCTGGACACGCTGGAGCAAGGACCGGTTACTGGATACGCGCATCTGCGATCTCAACCTGGAGATCGCGGGCTCTGTCCTGGAACCACGCATCGAGCAGCTGTATCGTGAACTGGAACAGCGCGGCTTCAGCTTCAGACCCCATTTCTGGCTGTCGGACGAGTGGTATTGTCCGGACGGGGTGCCCGGTATCGCGATCCCGTTCTTTCTCGCCCACCCGCGCCTGCGCCGCCTGGAACTGGAATCGGTGCTGGAAGTGGAAGGTGGCACACGCGACTGGTGCATGCGACTGTTGCGCCACGAAACCGCACACGCCCTGCTAAACGCCTACCGCTTGCTGGAGTACCGCGACTGGCGCCGCGTGTTCGGACGGCCCGGCACACCGTACCCGGACACCTACCTGCCGAAACCATACAGCAAGAGCTACGTGCTCAATCTGCCCAACTGGTACGCGCAGTCACATCCGCACGAGGACTGGGCCGAGACCTTCGCCGTCTGGCTGAAACCGAAGTCGGACTGGCGCCGCCGCTACCGTTGCTGGCCGGCCATCCGCAAACTGGAATACGTCGATGAACTCATGCACTCGATTCGCGATCAGCGGCCGCTATTACGTAACCGCCGTGAAGTGTATCCGGCATCGAAAATGCGCATGACACTGCGTGAACACTACGCCGACAAGATCACGCGTTACGGCACCGACAACTCCGAATTTTCAGATCACGACCTGCAGATACTGTTCTCCATGGACCCGGAACATGCACGCAATGAAAAGGCCTCGCGCTATATCCGCCGCACCGCCGGCACCGTCATGAATGTTGTCGGACGCTGGACGGGGGAGTACAACTACCGCATTAACGAGGTATTGAAAGAAATGGCACGGCACTGCGACCGACTTGGCCTGCGTGTCGCGCACGATGAACAGGACATGCAGCAGGAGATCGTGGCATTCCTGACCATGTTCATCATGAACAAACTCAACAGCGACGGATTTCGCATAAGCCTATGAAACGAAGCAATCTGCGCGTCATGATGCTGGTACACCCCGACCTGGTACCCCCGGATGACCTGACCGATCCGGATGATCCCCGCATGGAAAATGTCCGCACCGAGTTCGACGTGCGCAAAGCCTTGCTGACACTTGGCCACGACGTGTGCATGGTCGCCGTCGAGGATGAAATCACTCCCATACGCCACGCCATCCGGGACTGGAAACCGCATATCGCATTCAATCTGATGGAGGAATTTGCGAATAACTCCTCGCTGGATTATTACGTGGTAAGTTTCCTCGACATGCTCAAGGTGCCCTACACGGGATGTAACCCGCGCGGCCTGCTGCTGGCGCGCGACAAGGCCCTGTCCAAGAAACTAATGAGTTATCACCGCATCAAGGTGCCCCGCTTTCACGTTTTCCCCCGGGGCCGGTCCATTTCGGCCCGGAATATCCCGAAGCTCCCCTACCCGATGGTGGTCAAATCCCTGCTGGAACAGGGCTCGGTCGGCATTGCCCGGGCATCGTTCGTCAACAACGCGGAGGAACTGGTCGAACGTGTGATCCAGGTCCATGCGATGACCGATGGTGATGTGATCGCCGAACAATACATCGATGGACGCGAACTCTACGTCACGGTGCTGGGCAACAAGCGCCTGCAGGTATTGCCGGTACGCGAGCTGGTGTTCAGGGGCGACGCCGAGGGCGAGGAGCGCATCGCGACCTACAAGGTCAAATGGGACGAGAAATACCGCGCACGCCACGGCATCGACTACCAGTTCGTACGCAACCTGCCGGCCGGGATGGCCGAGTACCTGCCCAAGCTGGGCAAACGCATCTACCGCACCCTGGAATTGAGCGGTTACGCACGCATCGACCTGCGACTCGACACGAACGGCGTCGTCTATGTGCTGGAAGCCAACCCCAACGCCGCGCTGTCGGAATCAGATGACATGGCTTTCTCCGCCGAGAAGGCCGGCATGAACTATCCGCAGTTCATTCAACGCCTGCTGAATATCGGACTTGCCGCACGCGGCGGGCAAAATTAATCAATGGGGTCAGACTCGATTGATTCGTTAAATAGTCAGCGTCTGACTGTATCGCCATTCCTGATGCACCAGACTCAATCGAGTCTGACCCCATTGATTTTTAACCCTTGGACACGTGGGACTGGAAGATGGCTTTGTGTACATCACCCAGGCTCATTACACCAACCAGTCTGCCATCACTGTCAGTGACCGGAATGCGGCGAAAGCGGTGACTGGTCATCTTGGCCGCCGCCTTGAGCACGTGCTGGTCCGGTGTCACGGAAACAGGATTATTGACCATCATGTCGCTGACATGACGCTCCATGGAGGCGGAGTAATTCGAAGTCATGCTTTCTATTTCCAGAGCCGCTTCACCGGATATAATGTCTTCCATGGTCGGAAACAGGTTCTTCAGCAGGTCCATCTCGGAGATGTTACCCACCAGTTTGCCGTCTTCATCGACCACCGGAAGAGCGGGGATACGGTACAGGCACATGATCGAAGCCACTACCTTTAGCTTGGCATCCGGGGATACCGTTCTCGGATTGCGAGTCATAATATCGCTGACTAACATGAATGCCTCCAGTTCTGTTTCTTGCAAGCCTGACCTTGATGAATAAATGGGGTCAGAGAACTATTTCCTCGAATAGTAGCAACAATTGTTCTCTGACCCCTATTCTACCCCCGATTAATTCTGCAGCGCTTCCAGTTCTTCGCAGGCCTCGAGCCAGTCACCTTCCAGGGCTGCACTCTCCCGGTCGACGTCCGCCTTCTCGCGCAGCAATTCGGTCAACCGGGTCTTGTTCTCAGCGCTATAAAGTTCAGGATCAGCAAGGCTCTGCTCGAGTTCATGCTGCCGTGCGTGCAGGCGAGCGAGCGCGGTTTCCGCCTTTTTGATCTTATCGCGCAGCGGCTGCAATTGCCGGCGCTGTTCGGCCTGCTGGCGCTTTTCCTCCTTGCGCGTGACCGCACTATTCGGGCCACTGACGTTTACGGACTCATCCCGGTTCTCGCGGTTCTGCGCGGCCAGCCACTGCGGGTAATCATCCAGGCTGTCCGGGAATTCCTCCACCCGCCCGCCGTACACCAGCACCAGCCGGTCGCTGGTCACGCGCAGCAGGTGGCGGTCGTGCGAAACCAGCACCATGGCGCCGCTGAAGTCCTGCAGCGCCGTGGCCAGCGCCTGGCGCATCTCCAGGTCCAGGTGGTTGGTGGGCTCATCGAGCAGCAGCAGGTTCGGCCGCTGGTAGACCAGCAGCGCCAGCACCAGTCGCGATTTCTCCCCGCCCGAAAACGGGCCGGTCGGCGCCAGCGCCTGGTCGGCGGGAAAGCCGAAGCCGCCGAGATAATCGCGCAGCTCCTGCTCACGCGCCTGCGGATCGATGCGCAGCAGGTGCGCTAGAGGCGAGGCCTGCGCATCAAGCTGCTCGACCTGGTGCTGGGCGAAATAGCCGATGCGCAGGTCCTGCGCCGGCGCGCGCTCACCCTGCTGCGGCTCGATCACGCCGGCCAGCAGCTTGATCAGCGTGGACTTGCCGGCGCCGTTGGGACCCAGCAGGCCGATGCGTTCGCCCGGCGAGAGGCTGAGTTCCACGCCATCGATAACCGTTGTTTCGCCGTAGCCGGCCGCCACCGCGTGCAGGCGCAGCAGCGGGTCCGGCAATTTCGCAGGCTCGCGCAGGCTGAAGTGGAACGGTGAGTCGACGTGCGCCGGGGCAATCAGTTCCATGCGCTGCAGGGCCTTCAGACGACTCTGGGCCTGGCGTGCCTTGGTGGCCTTGGCGCGGAAGCGCTCGACAAAGGCATGCATGTGCGCGATCTCACGCTGCTGCTTCTCGTATTGCGCCTGCTGACCGGCCAGGTATTCCGCGCGCCGGCGTTCAAACGCCGAGTAGTTGCCGCTATAAAGCGTGAGCCGCTGGCGCTCGATGTGGGCGATATGGCTGGCCACGCGGTCGAGGAAATCCCGGTCGTGCGAGATCAGCAGCAGCGTGCCCGCATAGGCGCACAGCCAGTTTTCCAGCCAGATGACGGCATCAAGATCCAGGTGGTTGGTGGGCTCGTCCAGCAGCAGCAGGTCTGAGCGGCACATGAGCGCGCGGGCGAGGTTCAGCCGCATGCGCCAGCCGCCCGAGAAAGCGCTGACCGGACGGTCCTCGTCGGCGCTGCTGAAACCCAGGCCATGCAGCAGCTGCGCGGCGCGGCTGCGCGCCGTGTAGCCGCCGATGACCTCGTAGTGCGCGTGCAGTGAGCCGAGCTGCTCGCCATCGTGCCGGGCTTCCGCTTCGATGAGTTCAGCCTCGACCGCACGTAGATCCTCGTCCCCGTCGAGCACGTACTCGATGGCCGCACGCGCTTCGGCCGGCATCTCCTGCGCCACGTGGGCGATCACCCAGTCGACCGGATAGCGGCACGCGCCGGCATCGGCATGCAGTTCATCGAGGATCAGTGCGAACAGGCTCGACTTGCCGGTGCCATTCGTGCCGGCGACGCCGACCTTCCATCCCGGGTGGATCTGCAGGGTGGCGTGCTCGAACAGCAGGCGTGGCCCGCGTCGCAAAGCAAGATTGTCAAATTGCAGCATGGGCGCATTGTAGCGCCCAGCGGGGTATAGGACGGAGTATAGGACGGGGTATAGGACGGATTAACGCCCTTTCCCGAAAAACTCATGTCCATTGGGCAATCGCTACCACTGCTTTCCTGCATGATCATACTGAAATCCTGCCTAAATTAGCCGCACTGACCTGTATAAATTCAGATCATTTGCCCTTTCCCCAGCCAATTCATGCCTCCAGGCAAATTGACTGTTGATTTGCACCGAAATTAGACCCGATAGAGTTGGATATTTGCATTCTACTGTGACCCATCTCCGCTAAGCATGGTTAGCTTCTAGCCAAATAATTACAGCGGTTCTGGAGGTACATATTTCGGTGCAATTTAACACTCGAATCATTTATGACCGATGCGAATATCGATGCGAGTTGTCATCGCACCCACTATGGTTCTAACCTGGTGGTTTGCGTGGGCAAATCCATTTTGACGTGTATCTATTCACCACAGAGGTGAATGGCGTATAGGGGTGCGTTGTTATCAACAAAAAACCCCATTGGCCACGGAATCCACGGAAGAACACGGAAATATTTCTTGTAAGGCTTTTATTTTTCCGTGTTTTCCGTGTTTTCCGTGGCAAGATGTTTGAATAAATGCCTTTCGCCTCTTTGTTTCTTTGTTGAGCTGAATAGATACTTTGACGTTTTATAACTGACTGTTAATGATGACCAATACCAGGATAACCCCTTGAGTCACCAGCCACGGAAAAGGTTCGGCCAGCACTTCCTGCATGACCCCGGCGTCATTGGCCGGATCGTAGCGGCCATTCACCCGCTGCCGGACGAAACGCTGGTCGAGATCGGCCCCGGTCAGGGCGCCATCACGTTGCCGCTGCTGGAGGCGGCCGGCAAGCTGACCGTGGTGGAACTGGATCGCGACCTGATCCAGCCGCTGCAAAACCGCTGCCGCAGCGCGGGTGAGCTGACCGTCTATAACCGGGATGCCTTGCGCTTTGATTTTTGCGAACTGGCGGCTGCCGGTCCACTGCGCGTGCTCGGCAACCTGCCCTACAACATCTCCACGCCGCTGCTGTTTCACCTGCTCGACCAGCAGCGCTGCATTGCAGACATGCATTTCATGTTGCAGAAGGAAGTGGTCGAACGGATGGCGGCCGGACCGGGCTCCGGCCAGTACGGCCGCCTGAGTGTCATGCTGCAGTACCGCTGCCAGGTCGACATGCTGTTCAGCATCGGCCCCGGCGCATTCAGCCCGCCACCGAAGGTCGACTCGGCATTCGTGCGACTGCAACCCTATCCCGCACCACCGGTAACGGTGGAGGATGAGCAGGTTTTCGCGACGCTGGTACGGCAGGCCTTCGCGCAGCGCCGCAAGACCTTGCGCAACACGCTGCGGGAACTGCTGGATGCCGGCGAGATCAGTGCCGCGGGTGTTGATCCGTCGGCGCGCGCAGAAACGCTGACGCTAAACGAATTCGCCGCGCTGGCCAACCGGGCAGCGCGGCGAACGTAACACGACTGGGCGAGTGTCAGCCTACCAGGGCATCTGCACGGACAGGTAGACACCCTGCTCGGTACCACCCGAGTTGTTGTCCAGCACGCTGACATACATGGCGTTCGTTTCCTCCGAAGGGGAATCGAAGGTCATGTGCACCGCTCCCCCGCTGTGGCCAACCGGCGCCAGTTGCAGATCTCCATCTATGAGTTGCGAGAGGCCCTGCATGCTGAACAGGCTTTCCGCTGCGCTCGCACTGGTTGACAGGAACATGCCCAGACTCACAAACAACGCCAGCAGAAACAGGTTGTCGGGCTTGTGGAAAGAAAATCCGGTTTTCATGGTCGCTGCCTCTCTACTGCCTATCAGGTGACCCTATGATGATTCCCGCGCCGCCCCGCTGCCGCGATGCAGTTCACATTTCTGCACACCGGCGCACCGGCGTCACGCGAACGTCCGGGTATTTTTTCATGTATAACAACAAACTAGATTGCCCCGGCCGAAAATGGTCGCGGCGCTGGCGGCGACCCGAACAGTGAGCAGTGCCGGGAATTCAGTCTATGCATATCAGCCAGTTACTGAATCAGCCCTGGTACCCGGCCGGTGTTGGTGCGTTCCCCGGGCAGGACTTCCGGCCTCTGCAGCCGGCCGCGCGCCACTGCAGCGCGGCAATGCCCCCGCCCAGGGACGGGCCTGGCAAGCCGCGACAGTACCGAACTGGTGCAGGCGGCGCCCCGGCAACCATACAGTCGAATTTTTGTCACAAATTCCATGACAGCGTATGCTATTGGCAAATTTAAGGATGACATGAGATGAGCAGCGAAAACCCGCACCAGATCACCATTGAAGTCGAGACCAACTACATCGAGGGCCAGTCCGAGCCGGACAACGAGCGTTACGTGTTCTCCTATACCGTCACCATCCGCAATGAAGGTGGCGTCCCGGCCCAGCTGCTCTCACGCCACTGGGTCATCACCGACGCCAACGGCCATACGCAGGAAGTGCGCGGCGAAGGTGTGGTCGGTGAACAGCCACATCTCAAGCCCGGCGAGGGCTTCCAGTACACCAGCGGGACGATGATCGCGACACCGGTCGGCAGCATGCGTGGTGAATACCAGATGGTGGCCGAGAACGGCGACCAGTTCGATGCCGTGATCCCGACCTTCACCCTGGCGATCCCGCGCACCCTGCACTAGCCTGATGGCCGTCTACGCCATCGGCGATGTGCAGGGCTGTTTCGAAGATCTGCAGCGCCTGCTCGCGCACATCGACTTTGATCCGGCAAGCGACCGGCTGTGGTTCGTCGGCGACCTGGTCAACCGTGGCCCGCAATCCCTGGAAACGCTGCGTTTCGTGCGCGCGCTGGGCAATCGCGCAGTTAGCGTACTCGGCAACCATGACCTGCACCTGATCGCTGCCGCACATGGCCGCCCGCTGAATCATGACGACCATACGCTGGATGCCATTCTCGCCGCACCGGACCGCACTGAACTGATTGAATGGCTGTGCCAGCGGCCGCTGCTGCACCACGACGACACGCTCGGTTTCACCATGGTCCATGCCGGCCTGCCACCGCAGTGGGACCTTGCCCTGGCACAACAGTGCGCGCGCGAAGTGGAAGACGCACTGCGCGGTGCACAGCGCAGGGCCTTGATCCAGCACATGTACGGCAACAAGCCGGACCAGTGGTCGGAGCAGTTACAGGGCCAGGAGCGACTGCGCTTCAGCATCAATTGTCTTACGCGCATGCGTTACTGCGATGCCAACGGTCGGCTCGACCTCAACAGCAACGGCCCTCCCGGTACCCAGCCGGCCGGACGGCTGCCCTGGTTTGCGGTACCGGGACGTGCCAGCAGCGATCTGAACATCGTATTCGGACACTGGTCTACCCTCGGTGAATGCAGCATGCCCGGTGTATTTCCGACCGATAGCGGTTGCCTGTGGGGTGGCGCACTGAGCGCGTTACGGCTGGATGGCGAACCACGCTATTTGCACGTGCCGTGCGCCGGGCAGCGCAAGCCGGAAAAGTAAATTGGTGCCCCGCCGGAAGCCATCGATGCTTGCAGGCGCGATGATTTTTACGACAGAGCCGATCGCGGTCGATGACCGCTCCTACAGGCGTGTGTTGTGATTGTAGGAGCGCTTATCAAGCGCGATTGGTATTGGCAGGGGCGCTTGGCAGGCGCGAATAATCACCGCACGGAGCCAGGCGCGGCTGTTCAGCG
>CAJQOV010000088.1 GCA_905480065.1 uncultured Gammaproteobacteria bacterium
TCCCCGATGACCGGAGCTACCCGTGTCCCGAAGCGCCATCGTCTGGTTCCGCGAGGACCTGCGACTGCACGACAATCCCGCGCTGGATCACGCGGTGCAGCACTTTGACCGGGTTATCCCGGTGTATCTGCACACCCCGCAGCAGGGCGGGCACTGGCGGGCGGGCGCCGCCAGCCACTGGTGGCTGCACCACAGTCTCAAGGCACTGGACGCCGACCTGCAGCAGGCCGGCGCGGGCCTGCTTATCCGGCAGGGCGATTCCGCCCGGCAACTGTTGCAGGCCCTGGTCCGCGAGACCGGCGCCACCAGCGTCGTCTGGAACCGGCTCTATACGCCCTGGGCCGTGGCGCGCGATATCGCTATCAAGACCGCGCTGACCGGCAGCGGCATCGCCGTGCACGCTTTCCGCCCCAGCCTGCTGTTCGAACCTGAGGCGGTGCTGAAGGACAACGGCGAACCGTACCGGGTGTTCACCGCCTTCTGGAAACGCTGCCAGACCAAATCCCTGTACCAGGCGCTGTGCGACACCCCCTCCCGAATCAGCAGTGGTGATCTGCCGCACGGCATCCCCATCGAGCAGCTCGGACTGCTGCCTGCGATCCGCTGGGACAGCGGCTTTTATGATCACTGGACACCGGGCGAGCAAGGCGCTTATGCACAGGCCGGCATTTTTCTGGACGAGGATATTGCCGATTACGAGCATAATCGCGATATCCCCGCATCGCCCGGCACCTCGCGCCTGTCAGCGCATCTGCACTTTGGCGAGATCAGCCCGCGCGCGCTGATGAACCGTGCCGTACAACGCCTCGACGAGATCGGCAGCGCGACAGCCCGGCAGTCCGTCACCCGGTTCATGGCCGAACTCGGCTGGCGCGAATTCGCCGCGCATATTCTCTACCACTACCCCGCCAGCAGCGACGAATCGATGGATGCGCGTTTTGCGTACTTCCCGTGGGCAGCCGATGATGCGGCCGTGTTGCAACGCTGGCAGCAGGGCCGCACCGGCATACCGATCATCGACGCCGGCATGCGCGAGCTCTGGCACAGCGGCTGGATGCACAACCGTGTACGCATGCTGGTAGCCTCGTTCCTGACCAAGAACCTGCGTATCCACTGGCAGCATGGTGCACGCTGGTTCTGGGACACCCTGGTGGATGCCGACCTCGCCAGCAATTCACTGGGCTGGCAGTGGGTGGCCGGTTGCGGCACCGATGCCGCGCCCTATTTCCGGATCTTCAACCCGGTGCTGCAGGGCAAGAAATTTGATCCCGACGGCGAATACGTACGACGCTGGGTGCCCGAGCTGCGGGCGTTCGACCGCAAGTACCTGCACGAACCGTGGAGGCTGGCAGGACAGTGCGACTACCCGGCGCCGATGATCGACCTGAAGGATTCCCGCGCACAGGCGCTGGCCGCGTTCCAGTCGCTGCGCCGATGATGCCGCCAGCCTGGTACCGTCGCCGGGGCCAGACCCCGGTGCCGTCCGCACCCATCGAGACATCTCCACGCGTTTTCACGAACCGGGCCCTGACCCCGCCGCTGGCGTAACCGTCGCCTGGTGCACGCGCCCGTTCAGGACGCGGCAACGCCAAACAGGGCGCCAACGCCGGCCGTCAGCGCCATGGCCAGCGCGCCCCAGAACGTCACCCGCGTGGCTGCAACCAGCACCGGCGCACCACCCGCACTGGCACTGACCGAACCCAGCGAGGCAAGAAACACCAGCGAGCTGCCGGCAACGGCGCCCATCAGCAGGCTTGCCGGCGCCAGCAACACCACCAGCAGCGGCAGCGCGGCACCCACGGCAAAGGTCGCTGCCGACGCCAGTGCGGCCTGCACCGGCCTGGCCGCCAGGTGTTCGGAGATACCGAGTTCATCACGCGCGTGGGCGCCCAGCGCGTCATGGGCCATGAGCCGGGTAGCGACCTGCGCTGCCAGCGCCTCATCCAGTCCGCGCGCGACGTATATGGCCGCCAATTCGGCGTGCTCGTGCTCGGGATCTTCCGCCAGCTCGCTGCGCTCCCGCTCCAGGTCGGCCTGCTCGGTATCCGCCTGCGAGCTGACCGAGACATACTCACCGGCTGCCATCGACATTGCACCGGCAACCAGGCCGGCCACACCCGCGACCAGGATACTTCCGGTGGCCGCACCGGCGGCAGCCACACCGAGCACCAGGCTGGCGGTCGATACAATCCCGTCGTTTGCGCCGAGCACGGCAGCACGCAGCCAGCCGATGCGGTGTGTTCTGTGTATTTCCGTGTGTCTCATGAGCTGTGCCCGCTATCGAGTGACTGGCCAGGACAGGTTACCGTTGGTTACCGCCTTGTGCCCGGTTCAAACCCTGACATACCAGGGCAGAATCATCAGCAGGATGCCAATCACAACCAGCACGACGAGGTTGGTAATAAAATACGGGCAGATCATGAGCACCAGGCCGCAGACCAGTGCAATGAGCGCCTTCTGCCGCTTGCCGTAGATAAAAATGCCCAGGCCGGCGGCACTGAAAAAAATTCCCCATAACAGCCACGCCGTGTTCAAGGCAGCCTCCCCGTGTGTAGCACCGGCCGGTCAGGATCATAGCGCATCGTTATTACCCTGCCAGCGAGTGGCTCAGCCCAGCACCCCGGGGTTGAGTTCCCACATGGAATAGGTGAGCACGCTGGCAAAAGTTACCCAGGCCAGGTAGGGCAGCAACAGCGCAGCGGCAACTGCCTGCAAGCGCCGGAACGAGACGATGGTGGCAATGATGAGTACCCAGAGCAGCAGGATCTCGGCAAATGCCAGGCTACCCTGATGCCAGACGAAGAACAGCCAGCTCCACATCGCATTGGCAACCAGTTGCAGCAGGAACAGGCCGAGGGCGGTGCCAGCCCGGCGCAAACCGTGAGCACGCCATACCAGCCATGCCGCAATGGCCATGAGCAGGTAAAGCGCAGTCCAGACCGGTGCGAACAGCCATGCCGGCGGCGCCCAGGCCGGGCGCACCAGTTGCTGGTAGAACGTGCCAGCCTGCGCAGACCCGATTGCGCCGATCGCTGCGGCGGCAAAGGCCAGCAGCAGCCAGCCCGCAAGGCCAGCCACCTGCTGCGAAAACGATAGTCTGGAGTCGGTTGCTTGCATCAGACGGGGTCCACCGGAAGGTCAGGCGAGCCGCAACTGTTCCAGGGAAGCAGTCACGCTGTTGTCACCGATATCCGGAATGATGCTCAACTCGAGCACCGTGACTGCCGGGAGTTCAACATGATAATCCTCGACCTCGGTGGTTGCGCCCCGGGGATTGAAATTCCATTGCTGGCGCACAATTTCCTGGAAAGACTTTCCACCGTCCGCAGACCAGCGCAGGACATACTCCTGCGTCCGCTCCGCACCACTCTCCAGAAAATGCAGCCAGATCCGCTCGATACGCTGTGGATGGGAAAACAACAGCCGGATGGTTTGCTTGCCCGGTTCGGCTGCACGCCAGCCTGCTGCCTGGCCCGGCAACAAGGCAAACTCGATCGGATGGTCCGCATGTTCGGAGGTGATTTCCACCTCGGCGAGTGACTCCAGATTCAGCCACTCTGCGTCAAGCGACGCGGGCTGTTGCCGAACTGGCTCGATAATTTTCTTGCGCATGGTCTATCTCCGGAATTCAGGGGTGCAAGACCCCGCTTGCGAGAAAATGGGGTCGGAGTCAATTACGAGTCAGGGTTTGTGAATACAGAAAGTCCCTCAACCGTAATTGACTCCGACCCCATTTTCTCCTCCCCATTTTCTACTTGCGATTTTTACCATACTCCCGGGATCAATCGATAGCGAACCCTGCTGGCATATTCCTGGTACCCGCCAAGCTCCCGGTGCAGGGTTCGATCCTCCAATGCAGTCCGTATCACGACACAGGCAATGGACAGCAGCGCGGGAAGAAACGCCCACCACGAGCCCAGAAACAGCGGCGCAGACAGGATCCAGCCAAAGAAACCCAGGTAACCCGGATGGCGAACGAAGCGATAGGGGCCGGTATCGATGACCCGGTGCCCACGTTCCGCCTGGATCCGTACCGTTTTCTCAAAGAAAGGGTTGACCCCCATGGCCCAGGTCAGCAGCGCGTAACCCGACAGCCAGAGTACCAGTCCCAGCGGCCATAGCCACAAGGACATCGTTGACCATTCGAAACGGACCGCGTCGAGCCCCGCGACCGTGTAGATGGCCAGGAAGGCCGGGGTAAACAAGGCAAACCAAATCCAGTCCCAGTACTTGGTGCCCCTGTGCGTGCGGAGCCGATGTTCGATAACCGCAGGATTGGCGCGGCGCAGATAGATAAAACTGGTCCACATGCCGGTGGTTACCAGCGCGACGTGAAGCCAGCCCGCTGTCCAGCCGATTGTCCCGGCGGGCCAGAATACGATCGCGACGAAAGAACCCAGGCCGGCCAGTGAGGCGAGGAGCAAGCGCGATGTAAAAGATGATCTATGTATCTCTTGCATGGTGAATCCCGTTAAAAAGACCACCGGGCACCCGTCCGGTTGCCCGGTGCATCACCTTGTCAGCCGATAGCCCGGCTTGCTGCTCGAAAAAAAGGAAAAAAAGGGGTCGGTGTCAATTACGAGTCAGGATTGGTGAATACTGGTAATACTTCATTCGTAATTGACACCGACCCCTTTTTCTCCCTGGTAATACTTCATTCGTAATCGACACCGACCCCTTTTTCTCCGCGCTGAAACAGCGCGTTTTTCTCCCGGTATAACGCCGAGATATCTTCATCCCCGAAACCCGCCTGCATCAGCCGGCGATAGTGAATCAGTGTCATCTCGACCACCGGCAGAGCCACGCCGAACTGTTCGGCCATCTGTTTGCAGATGGCAAGATCCTTGTGGTGCAGCGCGACGCGAAAGCCGGGGTCGTAACTCCCCTCGGTCATGGTGTTGCCACGGTGGGTCAGGAACCAGTTGCCGGCTGCGCCGCTGCCGAGCACCTCTATGACCTTGTCCATCGGTAATTCCAATGCTGCGCCGAAGGCCAGCGCCTCGCTCACCGCCTGGTTGATGCCGGCGGCCATCACCTGGTTCACCGCCTTGGTCGCCTGCCCGGCGCCGACCGGTCCCATGTGCTCGACGCGCCCGGCGAGGCTGTCGAGTACCGGGCGGATGCGTGCGAGTACGTCGGCATCACCGCCGATCATCATGGCGAGTGTACCGTTGCGTGCACCCTCGATGCCGCCGGAAACCGGCGCATCGAGAAAGACGGCATCCGGTTGCAGGCGTGCAGCCGCTGCACGCGCGGTATCACGGCTGACCGTGGAAGTATCAACTACGATGGCATTGGCACGCAGGCCGGGGCGCAGTGCATCGATCACCTCCAAGACATCCGCGTCGGCGGATACCGACAGGATGACCAGTTCACAACGTGTGGCGAGATCGGCGGGAGAGCTGGCAATGTATACGCCGGTATCGGCGTGCAGCTGGGCCGCCCTGTCCGGGCTGCGGTTCCATACCGCGGCCAGGTGCCCGGCCTGGTGCAGGTTGCGTGCAATGGGTGCGCCCATGGCGCCGAGTCCGATGACTCCGGTTTTCATGGCAGGTTCTCCGGGAAAAAGGGGTAAGAAAAAGGGGTCGGTGTCAATTACGAATGGAAAAAGGGGTCGGTGTCAATTACGAATGAAGTATTACCAGTATTCACCAATCCTGACTCGTAATTGACACCGACCCCTTTTTCTTATTCGTCTTCCATGTACGTGGTACCGGTCAGGCCACCTTCCAGCGCCTGCAGGTACGCGGCGCGTTCTACACCCTTGAGTCCGGCGGCATTGAGTTTCTCGCGGTAACGCGCCATCAGCCGCTTGGGATCGAACTCGACATAGCGCAGCAACTCATCCACCGTGTCACCGTGGCGCGGGTCCACCAGCCGGTAACCGCCGTTGCCGTCGAACTCGACGTTGACCGCATCGGTATCCCCGAACAGGTTATGCATGTCGCCGAGGATCTCCTGGTAGGCACCGAGCAGAAAGAATCCCAGCAAATAACTTTCATCAGCACGGATCGCGTGCACCGGCAGCGTCGACTCCACGCCATGGTCATCGACATAGCGTTCGATGTGTCCATCGGAATCGCAGGTCAGGTCATGCAGGGTGGCGCGCCGCGACGGACGCTCGTCGAGTCGTTGCAGCGGCACAATCGGAAACACCTGGTCGATGCCCCACACGTCCGGCATGGACTGGAACACGGAAAAATTGCAGAAATATTTGTCGGCCAGGCGGCGGTTGATCTGGTCGAGCTCCGGCGCGCCGGATTGCGCGGCGGTGAGAAAATCCTGCACCCGGCGACACAACGCATAGTACAGCGATTCACCGCGTGCGCGCTGCTGCAGGCCGATCTCTCCGTTGAGATAGAGGTTACGCAAGGCAACCAGGTACTCGCCGCCCTCGATGTAACTCACCAGCGCATTGTCCGCCGTACATTGCCCGAGGGTGGCACGCAGCTCCTGCACCGGCACCGCATCGTCGGCATCGGCCGTTCCCGGCTCGCATAACACCTGCTCGGTATCCAGCACGTTGGTAATCAGTACAGCATGGTGTGCCGTCAGTGCCCGTCCGGACTCGGTCATCAGGTCCGGCTGTGGCAGCCGGTATGCGCGCGTGATCTCGGTGAATACCTCAACCACCGTATCTGCATAACGCTCCATGTCATAGTTCATCGAGCAATCGCTTTGCGATGCGGTGCCCTCATAATCCACACCCAGTCCGCCACCGACATCCACCGTGTGGATCGGTGCGCCGTCCCCGCACAGCGCGACCCAGGTGCGCGCGACCTCGACCAGTGCCTCGCGAAACACCCCGATGCTGGCGATCTGTGAACCGGGATGACAGTGCAGCAGCGTCAGGCAATCGAGCATACCGGCCGTGCGCAGCCGGTCGACCAGCGCCAGTGCACCCGCCGCGGTAAAACCGAATTTGGACTTGTCTCCACCGGTGTTCTGCCAGTTGCCGGAAGTGACCGTGGACAGCCGCACGCGCAGACCGAGTTCCGGTTGTATCTGCAGCGCCGCGGAGGTGGCGATGATCAGCTCCAGTTCGGACAGTTTCTCGATCACCAGCACCACGCGATGCCCGAGACGCTGCGCGATCAGCGCCAGCCGGATGTATTCCGCGTCCTTGTAGCCGTTGCACACGATCACGCCACCAGACGGCAGGCTGCCGATTACCGCCATCAGCTCCGGCTTGCTGCCGCACTCCAGCCCGACGCGCTTGCCGCCGTGCCCGACAATGGCGTCGACCACGTGCTGTTGCTGGTTGACCTTGATCGGGTAGATGGAGGTGTAGCGCGCGTCATAGCCATGCGTCTGCATCGCCGCGCTGAAGGCGCCGTGCAGGCGATCGATCTGGCTGTGCAATATATCGGTGAAGCGCACCAGCACCGGCAGGGTGAGGCCGTCGTCGTGCAGCCGGTCGACCAGCGCGCGCAGGTCAATGACCGGGGAATCGGCGCGCCCGCGCGGGCGCGCCAGCAGGTGTCCAGCATCGCTGATATCGAAATATCCGGCGCTCCAGCCGGAGAGATTGTATTGCCTGCGGGCATCTGCGGGTGTCCAGCTCATGACCACGCACGATAATCAGAGATGGCGGCAATAGCAATGCCATTCATCGACAGCGCACCCCGGAATCCGGTATTGTTCGCTTCCCCGATTCCCTGATTTTCCGAACGAGGCTGCCACCGTGACAGACAACAACCTGTGGTTTACCGAACAATGCGAGCATGGCGGTTCCGCCTTTGGCGTGAAGATCCGCGAGCACCTGCACAGCGAACAGACCGAATACCAGCGTATTGATATCTACGCTACCGAGAAGTTCGGCAACCTGATGACCATCGACGGTTTGTTCATGCTCACCGCGCGCGAGAATTTTCTCTACCACGAGATGATGTCGCACCCGGCGCTGTTCATGCATCCGTCACCGGAGCGCGTGGTAATCATCGGCGGTGGCGACTGCGGCACGCTGCGCGAGGTGCTCAAGCATGGCCGCGTCACGCATGCCCTGCAGGTCGAGATCGACGAGCGTGTCACACGCCTGGCCGAGGAGTTCTTTCCCGAGCTGTGTATCGCCAACGACGATCCGCGCGCTGCGTTTCTGTTCGGCGACGGCATCAAGTGGATGAAGGAAGCCGTACCCGGCAATGTCGATATCGTTATCGTCGACAGCACCGACCCGGTCGGCCCGGCCGAAGGACTGTTCACGGAGGACTTCTACCGTGACTGCCACCGCGCACTCGGCAGCGATGGCCTGCTGGTGCAGCAGAGCGAGTCACCACTGTTTAACATGGACCTGATCAACTCGATCCACAAGGCAATGCGTTCGGCCGGCTTTGCCGACGTGCGTACGCTGTTCTTCCCGCAACCCTGTTATCCGTCCGGCTGGTGGAGCGCGACCATGGCCGGCAAGCAATCACTGGATGGCAGGTTCCGCGAGCAGGATGCACTGCGCAAGCGCTTCGACACACAGTATTACAATGCCGCCATGCACAAGGCTGCATTCACCGCACCGGAGTTTTTCAGCAAGGGCCTGCTGTAGCGGCAGTCTGCGACCGCGCCCTGCTGCATGAGCAAGGGGACCTGGCGCGCTTGCCAGGCGCGCCTGCAATAATCGCAGCAGCAGCCAGCACGCGACGGATTATTCCCCGCACCACCTCTGTACCTCGAGACGTGCCTTGTCGACTTCCAGTTCACGTTCGGCATCCGATAACACCGCTCGCGCGCCGTCCGCATCCAAGCGGTACAGGCTGCCGGCCATTTCCAGTGCCTGTAAATAATCCCGCGCCTCCATGCAACGCTGTTTGCGCTCTGCCTCCAGCGCCGCCTGCTGTTGCTGGCGCTCACGCTCGATATGACGCTCGTCCTGGTAGGCGCGCAGCAACTTGCGTGTTTTTTCATCGCGCTCCTGCTGCTCACTCGAGGCATCGCTGTCCGGCAACTTGCGCAGGCTTTGCGTGGCCGTGTCGCAGGGCTGATCGGTAAAATGCGGCACGCCACTGGCATCCTCGCAACGATAGACCGCGGCGTTGACGGAGGCCGTACAGAGCGACATGCAAATGACCAGGCTGCTGCTACGTAACATATAGTGATCCGTAACAAGGGGTCGCGGCCCTTGTAGGTAAAGCGTCAGTAATTTCCGCGGACTTCAGCAAAGAAAAAAGGGGC
>CAJQOV010000089.1 GCA_905480065.1 uncultured Gammaproteobacteria bacterium
CGACTTTCCGTCTATGGATCACTTGATGGCACGCCGATGCCGCACGCAAGTCGAAGAAAATTAATGGCTCCCCGGGACGGGCTCGAACCGCCGACCTAGTGATTAACAGTCACCCGCTCTACCGACTGAGCTACCGGGGAATAGAGAACCTGTAAAGGGCGGCATGATACCGGTTTTACGGCTTTAGGGTCAACGCGATAGCGTCGTAATTGCAAAAATAGGGGTATGCTCCCCGGGTAGTGTTGCCATTTACCTGGCCGGCTTTCGTTACGGGCAAACGACTGGCTGCTTGCTGCAGGTGGTTCCGGTCACGCGCGGCCGGCCGGTGCCGGACAGGCAGATCACCCGGGGGCGGGCCCGGTGGCGCTGCTCGCAGAAGGTAAACGAGCTGTTGCTGCCACCACTGCTCCCGTCTGGCTGAAACACGATGCGCTTGCGGAAATTCCCGGACTGCATGCCGATACCGCTACCCATCAGCGCAGCGGCCTGCAGAATCGGCTCGCCCGGATCATGTTCCCGGTCCTCGCTGGCAAACAGGATCCAGCCTTGTGGCCAGTCCTGACTGTTCCCGCAGTTGTCCTGGTCTATGCTCGGACACAACACCACCCGGCGACCATGCTTGATCGCCTCGCTGCGACCGAGATGCAATGCGGTGACAAAATGATTGACCTCGCTGACCATGCGCGACTCCTGCAGTGCACGCGGCAGATACTCCACCGCAACCACGCACAGGATCAGGGCGACTGCGAGCGACACCAGCAATTCAACCAGGGTGAAGCCGCCAGCTGCCAACCGACTGGCTGACCGGTGTCCGTACCCGGCCGTTTCCATCCTGTCCCGATCCTGTGTGTGAGCACGATCCATGTGCTGAACATTCTGGATCGGGGCAACGGAACCGGAAAGCGCACTGCGCTGACCGGTTTTGCGGGAGAATCTGGTATCAGGCTGTCAGTGCCTTGCGCAGGCGCGACAGTGCCTCGGTGAGAATTTCCATGCTGGTGGCGAAGGAGAAGCGGATATAACCCGGTGCGCCGAACGCGGAGCCGGGCACCAGCGCAACGCCGGCCGCTTCGAGCAGGTGTTCGCTGAACTCGACGTCGTCGTGGATGTTATCCATGCGGTCGATGACTTCCTGGACATGAGGAAAACAGTAAAACGTGCCGTCCGCCGGCAGGCAATGTACCCCCGGCAGCTTGTTGAGTTCTGCGACTACGAAATCGTGCCGCTCGTGAAAGGCCTTCAGCATCGGCTGGATGCACGACTGGTCGCCGTCCAGTGCCGCCTGCGCGGCAACCTGCGAGATGGAGGTCGGGTTGGAGGTGCTCTGTGACTGGATCTTCTTCATGGCCTTGATCAGCGGTGCCGGTCCGCCGGCATAGCCGATGCGCCAGCCGGTCATGGCATAGGCCTTGGAAACGCCGTTCAGCACGATGGTGCGCTCGTACAGGTCCGGGCAGGCATTCAGGATGTTGGCAAACGGTTCGCTGGTCCACAGGATGTGTTCGTACATGTCGTCGGTGGCGATCAGTACCTGCGGGTGCTGGCGCAGTACCTCGCCCAGCGCGGCCAGTTCGGCCTTGCTGTAGGCGACACCGGTCGGGTTCGATGGGCTGTTGATCACCAGGATGCGGGTGTGGGCGGTGATGGCAGCGTCCAGCTGGTCGGGCGCGATCTTGAAATGCGTGTCGACGCCGGCCGGCAGGATCACCGGAGTGCCATCCGCCAGCAGCACCATGTCCGGGTAGGATACCCAGTAGGGCGCGGGGATGATGACTTCATCGCCGCTGTTCAGGTAGGCCTGGCAAAGATTGTAGAAGCTCTGCTTGCCGCCGCAGGACACCAGGATCTGGTCCGCTTTGTACTCCAGCCCGTTGTCGCGCCGGAACTTCGCTATAATCGCCTGTTTCAGGCCGGGCGTGCCATCGACTGCCGTGTAACGGGTGAAGCCGTCATGGATGGCCTTGATCGCGGCCTCCCTGATGTGATCGGGGGTGCCGAAATCGGGTTCGCCGGCACCCAGTCCGATGATGTCCTTGCCGGCGGCGCGCAGTTCAGCAACGCGCGCGGTGACGGCCAGGGTTGGTGACGGTTTGACCCGGTGTACGCGGTCGGCAAGCCTGAGATTTTCCACGACGGTATCCTGATAGGTGATTGGGCCCGGTAATCATACTCATTGTGCAGCGATAAAAAATACCCGTGAACCAACTATTCGAGCTCAAGGCATCGATCCAGCCGGCCGGTGACCAGCCAAAGGCAATTGCTGCGCTGGTTGAGGGTCTGCGCGACGGTCTGGCGCACCAGACCCTGCTGGGCGTAACCGGTTCCGGCAAGACCTTCACCATCGCCAATGTCATCCAGCAGGTGCAGCGCCCGACCCTGATCCTGGCGCCGAACAAGACCCTGGCCGCCCAGCTCTATGGCGAGATGCGTGAACTGTTTCCGGGCAATGCGGTGGAATATTTCGTTTCCTACTACGATTACTACCAGCCCGAGGCCTATGTGCCGGCTTCCGATACCTTTATTGAAAAGGACGCCTCGATCAACGAGCACATCGAGCAGATGCGTCTGTCGGCGACCAAGGCCCTGCTGGAGCGACCGGATGCCATCATCGTGGCGACGGTATCGGCGATCTATGGTCTGGGTGATCCGCGCGCCTACCTGAAGATGTTGCTGCACCTGGTACGTGGTGACCGGGTTGATCAGCGAACCGTGCTGCGCCGGCTGGCCGAGCTGCAATACACCCGTAACGAGCTGGACCTGCACCGCGCCACCTACCGCGTGCGTGGCGAAGTGATCGATATCTTCCCGGCGGAATCGGACAGCGAGGCGGTACGCATCGAGTTGTTCGATGACACGGTTGAATCGATCGCCTGGTTCGACCCGCTCACCGGCGAGGTGCACAAGCGCGTGCCGCGCGTGACCATCTATCCCAAGACGCACTATGCGACACCGCGCGAGGTCATTCTCGGTGCCATTGACCAGATCAAGCTGGAGCTGAAGGATCGGCTCGAACAACTGCGTGATAACAACAAGCTGGTCGAGGCGCAGCGGCTGGAGCAACGTACCCAGTACGATCTCGAGATGATGCGGGAGCTGGGCTACTGTTCCGGTGTCGAGAACTACTCGCGCTACCTGTCCGGGCGCAACGCCGGCGAACCGCCGCCGACCCTGTTCGATTACCTGCCATCGAACGCCTTGCTGGTGATCGATGAATCACACGTGACCATCCCGCAGCTGGGCGGCATGTACCGCGGCGACCGCTCGCGCAAGGAAAACCTGGTGGAATACGGTTTCCGGCTGCCGTCGGCGCTGGATAACCGGCCGTTGCGTTTTGACGAGTTCGAGGCGCTGGCGCCGCAGACCATCTTTACCTCGGCCACGCCCGGCACCTACGAGGCAGAGCACGCCGGTGCCGTGGTCGAGCAGGTGATTCGCCCGACCGGGCTGGTGGATCCCGAAATCGAGGTGCGCCCGGCGCGTACCCAGGTGGATGACCTGCTGTCCGAGATCCGCCTGCGCGTGGCGGTCAACGAACGTGTGCTGGTGACTACGCTCACCAAGCGCATGGCCGAGGACCTGACCGAGTACCTGGGGGAACATGATGTGCGCGTGCGTTACCTGCACTCGGACATCGAGACGGTGGAGCGGGTGGAGATCATTCGTGACCTGCGGCTGGGGGAATTCGATGTGCTGGTCGGTATCAACCTGCTGCGCGAAGGGCTCGACATGCCCGAGGTGTCGCTGGTTGCCATTCTCGATGCCGACAAGGAGGGCTTCCTGCGTTCCGACCGCTCACTGATCCAGACCATCGGGCGTGCCGCGCGCCACCTCTCCGGCAAGGCCATCCTGTACGCCGATAAGATAACCGGCTCCATGCGCCGCGCCATGGATGAAACCGAGCGACGCAGGGAACGGCAGCAGGAGCATAACCGCAAGCACGGCATCACGCCGCTCAGCGTAAGCAAGGCCATTAATGACATCATGGAAGGTGCGCGTGGTCCGGCCGGGAGCGCCCAGCGCTTTGCCAGGGTGGCGGAGGAGCTGGTGCACTATGGCCGCATGAGTCCCGCCGAGCTGGCCAGGGAAGTGACCCGGCTGGAACGGGCCATGCACGAACATGCCCGCAACCTCGAGTTCGAGGAGGCGGCTCGGCTGCGTGACCACATCCAGCATATCCGGCTCGGCAACCTGGGGCTGGTGGAGTAGGGGCCCAAGCTACCGGGTAGCCGCGATCAACGGATATATCGATCCTGAGCCCATTGATTCTTCTGTCTTTCCCGCACGGACGGTTATCCATCCAGTCATTCCCGCGCAGGCGGGAATCCAGTAATCCAGGTATAGAAGCTCTGGATTCCCCGCCAGCGCGGGAATGACGGTTGTGTTGCGATTAAAGGGATAAAAGGGGTCGGTGTCGATTGTTTTTGCCTCTTCAGGGCAGGGTTAAAAGGGGTCGGAGTCACTG